>QIGV01000095.1 GCA_003230085.1 Gammaproteobacteria bacterium | reverse complement strand
CCATTTCAATGGTATAGAGATTAAATTCACTGTTATCCAGTAAAATTATCCGTGAAGGCTCCAGGCGTGCTATTTGACGGCAAAGTTCAGAGCCAATGGATCCCCCTGAACCTGATACCAGAACTTTTCTACCACGTAGCTCAGCCTTGATGGCCTGCCAGTCGAGTGTTACGGGTTCCCGGCCGAGCAGGTCGTCTATCGATACTTCTCGTAAGTGATTCAGAGTGACATCCCCGGACATCAGCCGGTCTATTGGGGGCAAAGTACGGAAAGGAACACCGGTTTTCTCGCACCGGTTAACGAGGCGACGCATCTGTACAGAACTGGCTGAGGGCAGAGCCAGTACAATCAGATCAATATCCATACGCTCAACCAAATCAACAATTTCATCACAGGAGCCAAGGACGCGCACACCATGAACCTCCCTGCCCATTTTTTCTATGCTGTCGTCAACAAACCCTACAGGCTCATAGCAATCATCCTGGGCACGAAGAAGATCCCTGACAAGCATTTCACCCGCCTGCCCTGCACCGACAATCAATACACGAATTGCGCTACCGGCATACAGCCTGCGATCTTTCGACCATCGGACGGCCAAACGCGAACTGCCAAGCAAAGCAGTCAACAGGAGTCCATAAAGCGGGAAAACTGAGCGGGGCACGCCCTCCATTCTGGTTATCAAGAATATCGTCACCGCAGAAAAAGCCATCCCAACAAGAACAGCTTTCCCGATGCGAATAAGGTCCGGGATTGATGCAAACCGCCAGACACCACGATAGAGACCAAAATATCGGAATACCACTACCTGGACGACAATAACAATGACAAGGCTGTATAGCGCAGACGACATATGATCACGGGGAATTGAACCAAGGTTGAAGCGCAACCAATAGGCGCCAAGCCAAGCCACCGGGATCATCGCCAAGTCATGGAAGATTGCCAATAAGCGATTGTCAACTATCTTTCTTTTCATCTACAGCACCTGACTCCATTCACATATTCCGTATTTATCCCGCCTAACGAGCCTGGCAAGAGTACCAGAAACAGCACGGCACGGTAAAAAGGCATCCTGTCAGCCAAATCAGTGAGATACTCCACGCCGGTGCAGCACGCTGACAAAGGTCAGAACAATGATTTTCATATCCAGCCAGAAGGATCTTCGCCGCATATATTCCACGTCAAACCGCACCTTTACCAAAATAGACAAATCATCCCGACCATTAATCTGCGCCCACCCCGTCAAGCCCGGCGTCATTTTGTCCACACCCGCTTCAGTTCGCAATGCAATCAGGTCATTCTGATTGAACAACGCAGGGCGTGGCCCTACCAGGCTCATATCACCGACCAGAATACTCAAGAGTTGCGGCAATTCATCCAGACTTGTCCTGCGAAGGAACTTGCCTATTGACGTAACGTACGCCTCCGGATCAGACATCAGGTGGGTGGGGACAGTAGGTGTATCGACACGCATGGTGCGAAATTTCGGCATTCGAAATATTTTATTGTTTCTTCCTACGCGTTCAGACCAATAGATGGCAGGGCCTTGCGAGGTTAAACGAACAGCTCCAGCAATCACAAATATTGGCAATCCCATCACAATCAGCGTGACCAAAGAAGTCAGAATATCGAAGTACCGCTTTAGCATCAAACGGCTAGCCACTGCTGCGAATCCATCGTCAAAAACGCTTCTATGAAAATGCCATCTCCACCGACTAGCATAACCCTGTCCGAATTAAACACCCTGGCAAACACCTCTGTGTTCTGCAAAGCAACAGAGCGCCCGTGGCCTGGGGGCCTCCCATTGCTGTTCCAGCCATACCGGGCGTTGGTGCATAGCTCGCAATCGACCCCTAATTACTCAATATGATTGGGTAATTTTACTCAATGTGTGGCTGATTCCAAGCCTAACCAGGCAACAATCTCCCGTAAACCGGACTCCAGTTCCTTCGTTGGCCGAAATCCCAGCTCCCGCTGAATTTTTTTAGATGAATAACAGGCGGACCCGATCAATTTATCCAGGGCATCCGAGTCGAACACAAATCGTTGCCCACGCACATGGCCAATACCGTCACCCACTTTAGCCAGTACCTTTAACAGTCCTGGCGGTATCGTCCAGACCGGTACAGATTTGTCCAACGCCTCGCAGATCCATTCATATAACTGTCGTGTAGAACAGGTATGTCCATCAGTGACGATATACGTCTGCCCAACTGCTGCGGGTTTTTCCGCCGCCAACAGTGCTGCCTGTACGACATCCTCAACGTGGACCATGGAACGTTGGTTACCGACCTCCGGCAAGGGTGGGAAACGTCCTTTCGCAACGGCTTCGATCATGCGGGGGAGATTACCTTTCCGCGAGGAACCATAGACCATACTCAAACGTAACACCACAGGCTCTGGTATATAGCCACCCTCCAGTACCAGACGTTCTGCGGCTAATTTACTTTTACCATAGGGCGTTTCCGGACGACACGTCACACTTTCATCCTGGCAGGCATCACCACCTTCACCCATTGCCTTAACACTGCTGATGAAAACGAAGCGGCGTACGCCTGCGACCCTAGCGGCTTCAAGCAGTATGGAAGTTCCTTCCGCGTTGATACGAAAATAGTCCTCTTCATCCTGACAGGTTTCGGAAAGCGCGTGCGCTTTGCCTGCCAGATGGAAGATGGTATCGACACCGGCCATGGCATCCTCTGGTAACTTTTGACGGGTGAGGTCGAAGGTAACCACCTCGTCCCAGGGGCCTTCTAACATCTGGCGCATTCCCGCGCGAACTCGCACACTTTGCTCACGGAGTTTTTGGCACAGTACACGGCCGATAAAGCCAGATGCACCGGTTATCAATGCAAGTTGGGGGTGGGTCAGGTCGATTCCAGCCATCATTATCTTAGCATGGAGCAATACAAATCAGTATTGGGCAGAATGTTACTAACCACAACTTGTTGAACTGACTTTGGAAAAGAGATTGGATAAAACAATACAACTGCAACAATTTCTAATTTCTGCTCAATTAGAGAGGCAGTTAATGCCCTGTCAATGAAACCGGTAGTACCGGTCAGAAGAACTACCTTTAACACTTCGACCAAACTGTACGATTAATATAGTCTGTGTAACTCAACACAACTCTAACAACCTGCTTTGAAACTTGGCCACCCTTGTAATCCTCAACGACAGGGATCACCCTCTCACCACAGTGCTGTTGGCTGGTTACCACTCTTACTGATTCCAAAACACGCTCTCTCAGTAAACCACTCATTACTAAAGTACCCTTATCCATGCCTTCAGGTCGTTCATGTGTATTTCGAATTGTTATGGCAGTCAAATTTAGCAAAGACGCCTCTTCAGTTATTGTTCCACTATCAGAAAGTATACAAAAAGCTGACGATTGTAATTTGATGTAATCCAGAAATCCAAACGGTTTTACAAATCGAATCAATGGATGTTCTATACTCTCCCCCAGATCATCCAGTCTTTTCCTAGTTCTCGGATGAGTCGAAACAATTACCGGAAACTGGTACTCATCAGCAAGAGCATGCAAAGTAGCAACCAAGTGCATTAAGTTTTGTGGCGTATCTACATTTTCTTCACGGTGGGCACTCACAATAAAATACTTATGCTTATCCAATCCTTCACGAACAAGCACATCTGATACCTGTATTTTTGGCATATAGTATTCAAGTACCTCTTGCATATGAGAGCCTGTTTTAATTATCGTCTCTGGACGAATCCCTTCAGCAATCAAATATCGCCGAGCATGCTCAGTCAGGACCATATTAACATCGCTCAGGTGATCTAATACTTTACGATTCAACTCCTCCGGAACACGTTGGTCAAAACAGCGATTTCCCGCTTCCATATGGAAAACAGGAATTTTACGACGTTTGGCAGCTAATACTGCCAGGCAAGTATTTGTATCGCCATACAATAGCAATGCATCTGGCTTTTCCAACTCAAATATATCATCTGATTTAGAAATTATCTCAGCAATTCTCTTTGCAGCAGTTTCTCCAGCTGCATTCAAAAAATAATTTGGTTTACGGATTTCAAGATCATCAAAAAACACTTGATTCAACTCGTAATCATAATTTTGACCAGAGTGTACCAATACATGGTTAACTTGTTGGTCAAGCTCTGCAATTACTCGACTCATTTTGATAAATTCTGGCCGAGTTCCGACCAAGGTCATCACTTTAAGCATGGAGCTCCTCCTGAATATATTTCAGATTGAGCAACAGGCTCTTCACACCCTCAACATCTAAGCGTTCGGTGTTATGTGAGGTATAATCCTCAACCTCGGAAATGCGTTGGTCACCTTCCACAAAATATTTGTTATAATTAAGATCCCGATTATCAGCAGGTATGCAGTAATAACGCCCCATATCTACTGCCTTTGCCATTTCTTCACATGAAATCAACGATTCATACAGTTTTTCACCGTGACGTGTACCAATAACTTTCACAGGGCTATTACGCTTGAACAATTCTTTTAAAGCCTGCGCTAAATCACCAACGGTTGAGGCTGGAGCCTTTTGAACAAATATGTCGCCCTGCTTAGCATGCTTAAATGCATGCATTACCAAGTCAACAGAGTCTTCAAGTGACATAAGAAAGCGCGTCATACTCGGTTCAGTTACAGTAAGCGGCTCGCCACATTTGAGCTGACTAATAAATAATGGAATAACCGAACCCCGAGACGCCATCACGTTGCCATATCGTGTTGAACAAATAACCGGTCCACCCTCCGGAATTATACGTGACTTAGCCACTACAACTTTCTCAGCCATTGCCTTTGAAATCCCCATAGCATTGATGGGATAGACTGCTTTATCTGTACTCAACACAATTACACGTTTAACGTTATTAGCAATGGCGGCATTGATAACATTCTCTGTTCCAATAACATTAGTTTTAACGGCCTCCATGGGGTAAAACTCGCATGAAGGAACCTGTTTCAAAGCTGCCGCATGAAAAATGTAATCGACCCCCGCCAAAGCCTCTGAAATGCTGCTATAGTCTCGCACATCGCCAATATAGAACTTGAGTTTGTCATTTGCGAAAGCAATACGCATATCTTCTTGCTTTTTCTCATCACGACTAAATATGCGAATTTCCTTCACATTAGTATCAAGAAAACGCTTAAGTACTGTTTCGCCAAAAGATCCGGTACCACCAGTAATCATGAGTATTTTGTTATCAAACATTTTTCACACCTGAATTTAAACAGTAATTTTTAACGTTGCTCGTACATATTTTTGACCAGCTCTGGCCAAGTAGGTGGAACGTATCCTGTTATCTGTTGAAAACGAGTTGAATTCAATGAGCGATCAATTTGTACATACTCATCTGGTGTAATCTGAATATCCTTTCCGTAAACCTTAGCAACCAACTTGAGTAATGATAGCTTGTCAATGGGCTCAGCCGAAACATGATAAAGCCCGGTAAGATTAGGTTTTGGCAACACATAATCTCGCATCACACGAGCCAGTTCGATGGTAGGCAATCCGGAAAACACTGCTTTAGCATATCCTTTAACCATCCCTTCTTGCGCAAGAAACCAGTCAATAAGTGCATATTGACTTCCCAACTCATGACCAATAATGGACGTCCGCAAGGTGATGGCATTGGCTTGATCATGCAACTCACCTATAAATTTTGACTTCCCATAGAGATCATTAGCATCCGAGACAGCTTCTTCAGTGTACATGCCCGTACAACCGGAAAATACGCAATCTGTACTAACATGGATTAATCGTGCCCCCAACAATTCACAGAGACGCGCAAGGCGATGTGGCAACATAGCATTAATCGGTAATGCAGAGAGCGGATCATTAGCTTCCGCAAGCTGTTTGATCAACCCAATGCAATTGATCACCACATTTGGTCTGATTTGGTTCAATACCGAAACAACCGCATCCTGATCAAGCACATCGACCCCAGACACAAGCCGAGATTGGCTATCAGCGGAAAAATAACGCTTCCCATTATTACTGCGCAAGGTTCCCCAAGCCTCATATGCACCACTTTGTGAAAACACTCGATAAACGGCGCTTCCTAACATACCGGTTACGCCGAAAATTAATACCTTCATCAACCTGGTCTCCGTGTTTGCGAAATTCGCTGCTCAAGTAATTCTACCAGGTGTTCTGCCTGGCGAGTCATTTCAAAGTTTTCAAGGAAATAAGCGTAGCCAGCCTCCCCCATGCGTGAACAATCTTTAGCAGGCATTGAATAAATACTACGCACACACTGTGCGAGACCTTCCGCATCTTCAGCCTTACATGTCAAACCAGCGCCAGATTCTGTCACGATACGCGAACCTTCACCATTCAATGAGGCAATAATTGGTTTTCCGGCAGCCATATAAGCTTGAACTTTGCTAGGAATAGTTTTTGAAAATATTTCTTCATCCTTTAGTGTAACTAGCAACGCCGAAGCATGATTGTATATTGATGGCATGGCATCCATAGGGAAACGACCAGCAATTACAATATTAGAAAGCCCTAACTCGTCCTTTCGTGAATGTAGCCAATCAAGCATGCTACCACTACCAACAAGTACAAACTTAATCTGTGTCATATCTTTAAGAGAATGAGCTGCGGTCAGTATCGTCTCAACAGATTGAGCCTTACCGATATTACCAGCGAACACTATACAAAAGTTATTTTCCAGGACTTCTGTAAGTTCTATTGGCAAAGAAAATAAAGCTGATTGTTTATTCAATAAAATTGAATTGGGATAGTATTTAATCTTATGACTATCTGCAAAAGCAGATACGGGCTCATAAAATGCTCTTGATTGAACAAGGATAGTATCTGCACATGAATAGATACCCCTTACCATATATCCAACCATTTTAAGTATGAACCTGTTACGGAGAAACCCAGTTGCTGAAAGACTTTCTGGCCACATATCCTGTACCCATATGGCAAGATGAGTTCTCAGCTTCCATTTAAGATAAATAGCAGGAATTGCTTGAGTAATAGGAGATGGTGCAAAAACAAATATGACATCATATTTATGTTTTTTTACGAACCCAGGAAAAAATAACAACCCCGAAAGAACGAATGACAGGTAGTTTAAAATAAGATTAAGTGCCCCACCACCGAGTCTAGGATGTATCGGGACACGATAGACAGGTACAGCACCATCAAACATCTCAGTCATAATACCTGATGATGTATAGCCTGAAAATATTTGCCCATCTGGATAATTTGGCTTAGCTGTCAACACATGAACCGTGTGCCCCTGCAGAACCAGAGTTCGAACAAGATCATTAATAATAAATGTCTCTGGCCAAAAATAATGGCTTACTAAAAGCATTCTCATTAACTTATTTAAAAAACCTATTCAAATCAATCGAACTAGCCGTTAAGAATAAATTTCTATTTGCATCAATTTCTTCAGGAGAAACTGAACAAACAAGCGCCTTCTTTCTTATTCGTTCCCTCATTTGATTTCTGTCTTATAATGGAATTCGGAATAATTGTTCAATTTTAAATAGTCCTTTTCAGTTTCCTAAAGACAAGCCAATGCATCACGTTCATTTCGGCCAGGATAGTTAATAAGCACCGCGCGGTATTTTCCTTTAAACACGAACAGGCTTCCCGCAGCAGCACCTATTACAGGGTAGCGTTCAACCAGTTCACGAATATCGCCCAGTGACCCCGCACCGCCCAAAATCGTCAGGGGAACACTAACCACCTGCCTGATACGTGCAATAAGATCCAGGTTATACCCCTGCATCTTGCCATCATAATCGACTGAATTTATCACAATTTCTCCTGCCCCTAAGCTCTGCAATCTACCAGCAAAAGCAACGGGATCAAGTCCTGATCGCCGAGTAGCATTTAAAGTGACCACCTCGTGGCGCCGTAGCAGTCCAGTGATTTTGACATCGATTACAGCTACAACACTTTGGCAGCCAACCCGTTCTGCAGCATGTGAAATCAATCCCGGGTTATCCACAGTCGCTGAACTTATGGCCACCTTCTCTACTCCTAGAGCAATCAGCTGTTCAATTTGTTCCACAGTCTTGACACCACCACCATAGCAAAGTGGCATACGGCATTCGGCAGCCAACTGTGAAATCAAGGTTTCATTGGGCGGGCGACCAAGTCTACTGGCGTCAATATCCACAACCATGATTTCATCAACTTCTTTCTCATTGAAAATTCGAACAGCATTAAGCGGATCACCCACATACTTTGGTTCGCTGAACTGAATAGTCTTAACAAGACCGCCATTTTGAATCAGTAGACAGGGAATAATTCTAGGCCTTAGCATGGTCACAACTCCGCGAAATTTCGTAGCAAGTCAATACCCCACTGATGGCTTTTTTCAGGATGGAATTGTGTACCGAATATATTGTCTTTATTCACTGCAGCTGTGAAATTTTCGCCATATACAGAAGATGCGAGTACATCACCATTATTGTGGGGCACGATGCAATAAGAGTGCAAAAAGTAATAACGTGGCGCATTTATGCCTTGGAACAGGTTCTCGGTGGTAACGGGCTGTACATCATTCCATCCCATGTGGGGCAAAGGAGCATCTCCTGTCTGCGCCGGGTTGAAACGCGCTACCTCGCTATCGATCCACCCTAATCCAGGCAAAGAACCTTCCTCACTACCCTGAGCCATTATTTGCATCCCGACACAAACTCCGAGTACATGTACCTGTTTCTGTAATACCAACTCATCCAGTGTGTCGCGCAAGCCAGAATTATTTAGGCGTGTTATAGCCCAATCAAATGCACCAACACCCGGCAAAATAATTTTCTCGGCTTTTGTCAGTTGCTCAGGACATGAAGCCACTTCAACATGAATATTTAGACGTTGGTATATATGGACAAAGGCCTGTATGTTGCCAAGGCCGTAGTTAACCAGAGTTATACTCGACATAATTAGAAAGCACCACCACGTCGGGCACCCGCCATTCGTGAGAGCAACCACTCACCAACATTGAAGATACGACGCTGATTTTTGTAATCCCAGTAAAATTTTTTGGGCATTTCATGATAGCTTCGAAGTTCATCGCGACTGATGCCCAACTTGGTTGCGATATAGTTAAAATCTTGTTGAATCAATTCCTGATCATAGGGTGACTGCTCAAGCTGCGCCAGGGCTTCATCACGGCTAATTTGGCCGGTCAAAATAAGACTGGATAAATCTACTCTGCGCATATCGAAGCCAAAACGCGTGGGCAGCCAATAACCTTCAAAGAACCGGGTGAATCGAGACTCAAAATGCTTTTGAGGATAAGGCTTCCAACCGTATACCCGTTCCATTTCCTGCATTGATTCATGCTTGATATAGGGCATGAAGTTCAAGGGTTTTAATACCTTAATACCTTTTATATAAGGCAAGTATATTTTGTGGTAATAAATCGAGCTGAAAGGGTATGTGCGCATTGGTACTGTACCGAAACGAGAAGTTATATCCCGTATCTGTGTCATGTCCGTGCCCCAATAAATAATATCCAATGGCCGGGGTACACATTCGGTGGAGATGTTTCCCCCGTTAAGGATATATTTAATGCCATGCTTCTTGGCAAATTTATACAAAACACCAACGAACGCCATGTCCTGAGGTATGTCTAAATGCGGAACACCGCTCTTAAACATGGCAAGTTGAAAGTCGCGCATCTCTTCCCAATTAATTACCTCAGTGTAGAGGTCTAATCCTAGCTGATCGATCAGACCATTAATATTATGCACCGCAAGTTCTGAATTCCATCCGCCATCTACGTGGAATACCAGGGGCTTCAATCCAAACTCAGTTACCATAACATGCAACATATATGAGCTATCTGCACCACCACTCAGACCCATGATGCAATCAAAATCACGTCTCTTTCCGGACTTCTTGATTTCGTCGACCATAATCTCAAGTTGGCGCCTTCCCTCCGTACCGAAGTGCCATTGAGGCTTCACATTAGTGTGAAAATCCGCAACGAGATTGCACTCACCTTCATCATTAAAAGTGATTCCAGGGTAACTGGTATCCAACACCGACTTGGTACAGGTTTGGTAGGAATTATCTGTCATTTTTTATTGCCTGATTTAACTCGTTCTGTTGTCTGTGCAATGAAAGAAAAGGTTTCATTGGCACAACGTGCCCATGAGTATTGACGGGAAAGTTTCTTGGTACGTATTGCATACTCGCTACTTTTAACAGGGTTGGCGATTAGACCTTCAATCGAAACAGCTATCGATTCCGGGTTTTCAGGGTCAAAGTATACACCGCCATCTTCCAGCACTTCCGGCATTGGCCCTCTGTTTGAGCATGCTATTGGAAGCCCTGTTGCCATGGCTTCCACCAATGTGTTTGGCATATTCTCACAACTGGAAGCAAACACAAAGATGTCTGCCCTCGCAAGAAACTCCGGAAGGGTATTTTGTGGCACGAATTCGCGCTGGGTAACAAACGTATGCTGGGGATCTGATTTAGCAATCTGCATCTCAAGACGTTTCTGTGCCGCCCCCTCACCACCGCCCACCAACTCAAGTTGCAGATCTAAACCACGTTTTCGTAGGCTTGCCACCGCTTCAACAACGTGCCACTGATGCTTATAAGGAAGTACATTGGATATATATAGGCAACGTATCGGTCGTTTCCCCTCCATAGGCCAAGCCTGAGTATTTTCATTGACCAGAAAGTCTGTTCCAACGCCGTGTGGAACATAAGCAACGTTTGCTAGTGACCCACAGGATCTCTGAATCACCTGGCTAGCATAGCGGGTGAGGAATATCGCCCCGTCAGCAGACTTCAAAGAGGCATTTTGGACGTAGCGTAAAGCGATTAGCCGCAAGCGCGCCTTACTGATACCATAGCGCTCAACCTCACCTGGTTCATAAGAAAGCATGTCGCGACTCATAGTGACAGATGGCTGAAAGCGACATACGGAACCGGCATCCACGTTTAGCAAGATGGAACAACCAGATTTCCGAAGCTCGCCAGGAAGCGAAAATCTTTCCCACCACAACTGGCGTAATAATGAATGCTCAAGTTCCGGCGGTGAGTGCTTTACAAGCCATGGAACCGTTGGAAGGGCTGCTAGCAATTTTTCATAACTCCATACATGCACCTCGCTTACACCAAAATCAACTGGATTAATTTCCCCAAGAATTCCGACAAGGTGCGCAATTGCACCTCCAGAACGAGCGCGGGAAGCATTGATACCAATTTTCAAGGTCATACCACTATTTATTTTCTGCCGCGGCCGACGAGATGTCCCCAATGGAACACCTCAACATCGTTTAATCCCGCCTGTTTAAACCATGATATCACCGTTTCCACAGACTGTGGTTTGTCATAGGCAGGCGCCAACATGTCGAATGTATCTAGTAACGCCCACTCCTCTAACTGTTGCTGAGACAATGGATAGATCCCCGTGTAATCTACGACCGGTATTAATCGCTTAAGCAATCGACCTACAATAGGAATACAACCAAGAAACTGACTCATGTGTAACATTGTGGGCACATTCTTTTCCAACCAAGAAAACAGCTTTTGTTGACTCATCTTCGTTGTAAATGGGCGTAACAAATACTTGGGATTCAAGAGGGTGAGAATCCTGTTCCAATAAAAGTCTGCACACAGTCGACCATCAGTCTCTAGCATTGGTGGCAAAGCTGCAAAGGCGCTCGCAACGTCTGGGGTATGTTGTAACACACCTAGTGAATAAACATAGGGAAAAGTTCCTAAGGCAAATGGTAATGCATAGACGTCACCCTGAACCACATGTAAGTTAGGATGCTGCTTGAGATTAGCGTTACAAGCATCCACAGCGCTAGAGTAATCAAGCGCCACTACAATCGCACCCGCATTGAGTGCAACCTCAGCAAAGCGTCCAGATCCAGAGCCTACATCTAACACCCACTGACCTCGCAACTCTTCTGGTTGCCAACCAGTGGCATTCCAAAAGCGTTCCGCTGATATTGGATGGCAGGAATGACTATCAAGTTGAGTTTTGGCGAAATGGTTCCATTGCATACCAAAATTATCAGCATAGTTAGACTCCGGCACAAAACGAGGAATGCCACCATGGATTGGATAGCGATGGCGGCCGTCTTCAGAAATCAACCAGCCGCTGTCGATTTCATCGCCTACATCCTTAACTGCTGTGTCAGGTTCCAAGGTCAGTGGCTGTCCGGTCTGAGGGCAGCGCAAGCGATTTAATAGTTCAGGTTTCACCAAGACACTCTCTATTCATTAATAATCCAAAATTCATTTCATTATCCAAACTGGCCATTATAATGTTGCACTGTAATGTCGACGCCACAGTTCAAAATGAACCAGCGCAAACAGTCGCTCACCATTATTAAAACCACGCTCTTGTCCTTTCAGCAAACTTTGTACTGTGGATCGATCAAACAGGCAATCCACACTGGTTAATGTATCCCAAAACAATTCATGAAAGGGGCCACTCTTCAACCATCCGGCCAAAGGAATGGAAAATCCCTGTTTGCGTTGCTTTTCGAACTCTGGCGGTAACACGCGATTGGCAAGACGCTTGAGCAATATTTTTTTGTCACCTACTGTCGCTTTTAAGTTAGATGGAACCTGGCCATAAGCGAACTCGACAAGCTTATAGTCCAGTAACGGTGCTCGCACTTCCAATGAATTAAGCATGCTAGCTCGATCTACCTTCACCAGGATATCCTCAGCCAGGTAACCATGGAAGTCCATACGAGTGGCGCGTTGTAGCATATCAGGCTGATGGGAAATACGTTCGCTATATATGCCTTCGGCCACTGTTCGATATGACGGCTGCCCCTGCATTAGCTTATGTCGTGTGGTGACATCGAAAACGCCGTCAATCTGTAATGGTAAACTACAGCGAAGATCTACTCCCATGCCCTGCAGATAGTTACGCCCCATCATCCCAACAGGCAAAATACGCTCAGCAACACTGGCAACACCACGTTTTACAAATCCAGGGATATTAGCCAGTCGTTGCTGCATCCACAGGAGTCGGCTATATTGGGGATATCCACCAAATAGCTCATCCCCACCATCACCACCCAGGGCTACCGTACAATGCTGGCGCACCAGATGGCTCACCAGCCACGTAGGAATCATTGAAGAGTCCACCATCGGCTCATCAAATTGTTGTGCCAGACGAGGAATGAGATCAGCCGTGCTCGGTTCCGCTATTAACTCTGTATGTTCAGTGCCAAAGTGGCGGGCAATCAACCGAGCGTGATGTGTTTCATCCAGTTCCCCGTGTCCAGGGAAGCCTATGCTGAAAGTACGAACTTTTTGTGACCGCCGAACCGCCATAGCGGTAACCAGGCTGGAATCCAAACCACCGCTAAGGAGGATACCCACTGGTACATCTGCCACCAATTGCCGACCTACCGCATCTTCGAGCAATATTTCTAACTCATCGAGCAAAGCTTTTTCATCTACCACACCTGTCGCCGCTGTTGTCGACAGCTCTGGCACTGACCAGTACTTCCACACCCGTGCCGTACCATCACTTAGATTAAAACTCAATGCATGGGCAGGAGGCAGTTTGTTGTAACCCTGTAGAATACAGTGTTCGCCTGGTACAAAACCCATAGCCAAATAACAATCCAGGGCAGCCATGTCGATACACCGAGGAGCAGACGGATTTGCCATCAATGCTTTAAGTTCAGATGCAAACTGCAGCATGCCATCAGCAAGATGATAAAAAAGAGGCTTCTCGCCGACTCGGTCACGAGCCAGGAACAGCCTCTGTTTTCTCGAATCATATAGGGCGAAGGCGAACATACCATTGAGGTGCTTCAAGCAATTCTTACCCCAGGCAGCATAAGCAACAAGTAACACTTCTGTATCACTATGAGAGCGGAAGACATAGCCCTTCGCAATTAGTTCTTTACGCAACGAATTATGGTTATATATCTCACCATTAAAGACGATTGATAGTCCATTAGCCTTATTCCGCATAGGCTGATGGGCTTGAGGCGACAGATCAAGTATCGACAATCGTCGATGCCCTAGTCCAACCCGTCCATCTTCAGACCACCACTCTCCTGCATCATCCGGGCCTCGATGGAGCATAGTATCTCTACCAACGGAAAGCCAATCTCGATCAGAGACGGATTGGGTGGCAGCGATGCCTACAAGTCCACACATGCGTTAATTCGTTTGGTGAGATGCATCGGACGATCGATTTCTCTTAGACAATAAGATGCTCAGATAGTCCGCAGTAATCTTCACTGGGGAAAAATCTGCAGCACGAACTCTACCATCTGATGGGTGAGGTTCATCCAAAACGGCCACAATAGCCGACGCCATTGACTTAACATCACCAACAGGCACAAGTCGTCCCCATTTACCATGCCCCAAAAGTTCAGCAGTATCACCTGGGCAATCTGTCGCAACGATCGATGATCCAAGAGATAGTGCTTCAGCTATTACATTTGGGAATCCCTCTCCCTTTGATGAGCTTACAAAAACTGAGGCCTTCTTCATCCATTTGTAGGGATTTGCATCAAAACCGATAAGAGAAACGTTATCCTCTAGATTGAGCTCAGAGATTATAGACTCAAGTTTTTGGCGCTCAATACCTTCGCCAATAATCACCAAATTAGCTTGCCGTTTTGACTTAACGATAGCGAAAGCCCTGATTAAGGTTTCAAAATCTTTCCTTTTACTCAAACTCCCAACTGAAACAATCAATGGCATCTGCGCCTTAACAAAAACATGGTTATCGATAGATTTTCTCGCCTGTTCACTAATTTTTTCTACATCCACCGAATTCTGAATAGTCATAACTTGGTCATCAGGAACATGCAACCTATTCACAACTTCGTTGGCCGCTGCACGTGAATTGCTTATCACCATGTCTGCAAGAGGGAAACAAAAACGTTGAAGAATTTTCATAATCATTCTCTGAATTGGTTTTAATTCAGAAAGACTGGCATCAAGCACCGCTCTTTGACTAATGATGGTCTTACCTTTGAACCTAACGAGCCTAGTAGCAACGACTAACATGATATTGGGAGGATCTAGAACAGCCATAACTGCTGTAGGGTTTCGCTGGCGTAAATAGGCCATCAAATGAAATAATACGCGCAACCTTGATCTAGAAGAAAAATCTACGACATTTACATCAGAAGAAACCTCGGAGCGATATTCACTATCGGCATCACCTACTACAAGATCAACTTTATATCCTTGTTTCGTAATTTCACCTGCTAGTGAAACTATAGCTCGCTCAGCACCCCCGCCATCAAGATCTTGCAAAAAGAAGGCGATGACTTCACTTCCAATATATCTAGCAATATTACTCATCGATTTTCTATCACCAGCACCGTTGCATATACAGTGTGAATAAAAGATCAATTTTCACGAAACTGCAACAACACACCAAAAAGAACAACACATTCACCTCCTCTTACTGATTTTTATCCATACAGATGAGCAGAAAAATGAGTGGTAAATATGAGACCCAAATATAAATTTAAAAATCCTTTTTTTAATATTCATCTTTGGCGTCCAAAATTCTAGATCGGCATCATTTTTTTGAGAAATATAAAAGTAATATCTAATTATGTCATGAAAATACATCCACCACCTATGGCGGTCAGTAGGTGGCATCAAGGGCAGCCCATAGAATGTTGAAAATGTCCCCCTATCTAAATCCGGATCTTTCTGTGGCTTATTTCTAAGAAAATCATAGAATATTTCAGCCGCACTGTTTGGCAATGAAATTAAAACATAGTCTTTAGCAACTCGAAACATTTCCTCATTTAGCAAATGAAATTTCTCAAGATGCTCCAAAACGTCGAAAGCACAAACCACATCAAACGAATTATCCTCGAAGGGTAACTCCTTGAGACTATCGAGATTGACCTTTAGGTCACAGTCGCCCTGAATATCAACCTCAAAAACCTCAATTTCTTCATTCGATAAGCTCGCCTGAAGGTGTCGCGCACCCCCGCCACCAAGATTGAGTATTCGCTTTATCTCATTACTACCGAGCTGTTCAGCAGCAAACCGATTTCTATCTTCTCGATCAATGTAATATGGATTTACTTTTGCATTACGATGCGTATTAAATACCTGCAATAAATCGCAATGAAGTATACGTTGATACAGTTTTTCATCGATCTTACTTTCTTGTTCCATTTTATATTTCACGTTGTTATATATGTAATTTAATAGAGATTAATATCGGAGATTACGTAATAACTTTGTGAACCCACAGTATTTCGGCCCTGGGAACAACTGGGATTCCAGCCCTACGCATTCCGACTCTTAATAATTATATTAGCTGCCATTTTATGGGGATGCCGATGCAAAAACATCATCTTACTCTCTCGCATGGACAAACCCCAACCTGCCGCAATCGCAGCTGGAACAATCAAAATAATTGAATTAAAAAGATATGGCACAGTCATACCTATCACAAGGTATACCGGAGCCAAAAATATAAATAATATTCTACCTGGTTGTCCCAAACTGGACTTCAGCCCAATTTGCATACTATTAATCAGCATTATAAATAAAACAAGGCTCAAAAAAGCACCAGGTATTCCACCAGCCGAGGCGTACCATAAAAAAGACGCATGTGGATTAGCCTCAACCATTGAAACTTCTTCTGCTGATTTACCATCACGATATGTTTCAGTTGCCAATATAGCATCATAGAAACCAGAGTAGCCGACACCTAATGGGTGTTGTAATAGAATTTCCGCAGTCCCAGTAACATAAGCCCAACGGATTGAATTACTTTCACCTTGTTGTGAAATTTTTTGCTGAACTAAAGCTTGAATTTGCTGAACACCCTGCTGACCAATTGGCGATACAAAAAAGGAAACAAGCCCTAAAACCAATAATGGAGTCAAGATAATCCGTAATTTATTTAGAGATCTCAACTGTGACTGCTGTTTCGGTTTAGCTATGAATAATATATAACCCCAAACAATCAAACCAGTTCCCGCTGCAAACCAACCTATTCGTGAATAACTAAAAATACAACTAATGAAAAACACAAAAGCGAATAACAGGGAGAAAACCTTCAATAACCAATTGCTATTATGAAAAAATAACCAGGCTGTCAGATGAACAGCAACCCCCATCACCACACCAGGGGTATTCTGTCCTGATAGACGCATCATTCCATAAACTACCAATGGATACTGAAACGATAAGATCAAATTAATAATCGTACCGACAAAAAAACCTAAAATAAGCATCTCTATAGGAAAGTTATTCATCTGATACGACCAACGCACAACAGCTAAAAGCAACAACACATTGAGTAAAAGCCGAAAAGTGCGTCCAATATCCAACCAGGGCAACGGCGCTGTTAATGATACCAGGCCACACCAAAGTGCAAGAATAATTAACAATAATGCAGTTTGCCTGGTAGGTACGCCCGAATTTAGAATACCCCAAACTAAAAAACGTCTGCCATAAATGAAAACCCAACTTATAAACAACAATTCCTGTAAATAGATTTTACCAATGCCGATGGGTTTAGCCCACCAGGGATAAAGCAATGCAACTTCTTCAGTAGGTGGCACAGGTAGGCATAAAACCAGGCCTGCATAGAAAAGAATGAGCGCAATCAGTACCCGCTCACCGATTCTGACTTTGCTTATTATCTGCAAGTACTTAG
Organism: Gammaproteobacteria bacterium; assembly: GCA_003230085.1. Classification (GTDB taxonomy): domain Bacteria; phylum Pseudomonadota; class Gammaproteobacteria; order SZUA-140; family SZUA-140; genus SZUA-140. Next base: position 1,930 of record QIGV01000095.1, on the reverse strand, counting down.
GCATTATATGGATTACTTCAGATTGCTCAAGAAGAATGTAAACGGTATCATTTACTTACACACGCGAGATAACTCAACCAATAAAGATTGAGCTCTGATACTTTTTTGTAACCCATACAAAACAATCATCAAATTTATTCCATTTTGATTCACATCTACTAACTCTCAAATGGAGGTTGCTGATACCAATTCGCATAATTAGTAGGATCTATTACATATTCCTGAAGTGTACTAAAGCAATTAGCAAACTTATCTAGATGATCCTCTGTTATCGGTTGCCCCCAATCATTAATTCGTCCCGGCATATATTGAGCCATGTAGCTAGCAAATGCCTCTATTATTTCAACATCAGTTGGGGGAGTTAAATCAAGCATACGATGGATCTGCTCATACAACTGATCGGGCCGATTTGCACGCTCGCTTAGAGGGAAATATTGGTAGGGCGAATCACCAAAGTTCAAAACCGGCTTACCAAGCAGAGCGGCCTCGAGGCTGGAGGTACCCTGGATTCCGACTACAAGGGATGCCTTTTCGATAAATTCATTCCCAGAAGCATTTGGATGGGCAATGTACAGATTGGGCATATTCATTAGCTCTTGCAGTTGCCTTCGTCTGTAGTTATCTGGATCACTGAAGTGCAACTTGACTACGAAGTCGACATCAGCAGGTATTGCAAGTGCTAACTGGGCAACAAAAGCTAACTGATTTTGATAAAACGGCGCCCATGTATCGACAGTAGATTCCGGGGCCATATGGAATGGATAATAAATAAATCTTGCTTTTGGTGGCATGTTCAGCATATTGCTGGTCGGCAAACTAATCCGGTTAATTGTTCTTCGTACTACATCGGAGAATCGTTCAGTAACAGAGGGATAGATAAAAGGATCAACCCCCAGGATTCGTGCCGCCTGTTTACGCCGAAAAAGGTTTTTTGCATGAAGTACGTATTGCCAAACCCATTGACTTATTGAGGATGGGGCACGATATGCCGCCACGCTCTGTTCTTTTGATCGTACATTCTTTATTAGTGCTTGAGCATAGCTTCGTAACTGTGCATCTATTGGTCGCACAATAGGCACAAGAGAATTCGGTGTTAATGAGTTACAGAAACCAGTCAGATTGTCGGGAATAACCGGAAACGTCATTGCTACCCAAGGAATTCCCAAGAACCTCGCAACAGCCAGGCTCATTGCAGAATGTAAACTGTCATGGGATGCCAAAACAACATTAGGATTCAATTCTTTCAGTCTTTCCCTTATTCGAACTGCAATTAAAGTCGCGTACCCTAATGTTTCTTTTTCTGTACGGTGCCTAAGTACTCTGTCGCCCTGTATCATACTCTTGACTGTCGGAACACCAATGCATTCCAGGCTAGCCAGAAACTTATAATCAGGCTCAGGTAACGGCTCATTATAGGTTTTTGATAATGCGACAAACTTAATATGCGGATATTGTTTCTGTGCAATAGAAACTCGCGACGCGTTTCCGACTAGGCCATGGGTAAAATCAATTCCCGTTTTCTTCTCGATTGGAGCGAGAAGCTCATCTATAAAGTACGGCTCCCAACCAACAGTTAACACTTTAAAATTCATGTGATCGATAGCCCTTACAACTAAATTTAGAGAAGGTGTTTAGTGGAGGTTTTCACAATGTAAATGTCATCATCAACACAGCCCAAAGGAGTCTGGCACTATGAATTCCACCCGTGGTTCAACAAAATAAAATATCTGTCATCATTCATCCTATGGAGGAAATGGCACTCTCATTATCGTGCTCGGAATGCTGGTATAGGCATAGGTCCGTCAAGCCAGGTCTCAGGTGGAACACCTTCTTTACGGGCTTGTGCAACTCGTTTGAAGGCATGAGCAAAAGCAGAAAGAACAGTCGTCACTGTCTGCTCATCGAGTGCAGCTGAAACATTGAATGTGGT
>QIGV01000220.1 GCA_003230085.1 Gammaproteobacteria bacterium | reverse complement strand
AAATCGGCAGCAAAGAAAGCAGAGAAAGCGGCAGCAAAGAAAGCGGCCGAAGACGCAATTTGTTAGGGGGTTATCATGTCGGCATCAGAAGTAGCGATTTGTAATCAAGCTTTAGGATGGGTCGGCGGTAATCTCATCATATCGCTTGGTGATGACAGTGGCGAAGCCAAACTGTGCAACGCCAATTATGCTTCTCTGAGAGATGCGGTTCTAGAAGAACGCGAGTGGACATTCGCGGTTGCCCGTATCGAACCTGCCCCCCTTGCCACATTGCCTCTCTATGGGTTTGATAAACAGTTCCAAATCCCCCCTGATGTTATTCGAGTCTTGCAGGTCTCCCGGGCCGACAGCGATGTTGTATCGGGAGGGGCCATAAGTCGTTCCGGCACAGGGTTGGGGAGAGAGACTGAAATTGAGTGGTTACGTGAAGGATCAACAATCGTTGCCAACAATGCCACCCGAATCTACGCTCGCGTTATCACTCGTATTACCGATACCACAAAGTTCAGTCCAGCTTTTGATCAGGCTTTGGCTGCTCGAATTGCCATGGATCTTGCAATCCCGATAGCAAGCAGTGCAAAGCTTCAGAAAGATATGGCTTCAATGTATGGTGAGAAGATTGCTTTGGCGGCAGCTAGTGATGGTCTGCAAGGAAGGTCTACCCGTTGGCGTTCAAATTCTTTGACTGTAGTAAGGTAACGTGGCTAAAGACTATACAAGAGAGTCGAGTTTTCAAGCGGGTGAAATTTCGCCTCTCTTCTATGGTCAAACCGAAAGTGAATTCTATCAGAAAGGTTTGGCGATTGCGGAAAATGTTGTAGTCGATAAACGGGGTGGAGCCTTTCGCAGAGGCGGCAATGAGAATCGCGGCCAGATCTCAGGTAATGATGGTCGAATCTTTACCAAACAGATCCACAACTACCGATTTGATTCAATCATACTGCATAACATTGAGATGGTTATCGTTGCCCCCGGCATAGATTTCCAATCGGCCAATTTATTAGCAAACCCTTTATTCTATAGCAGTGCGACTAGCTGGACAGTGGTTGCCACTTCGTCATCTTCCCGGGCTATTTTCGACGGGACACTTTGCCGTTTAAAGCCTGAACAAAATAACGGTACTAGAACTGTTGAAATTCGACAACAGGTAACAGTTACTGCTGCAACTACTGCGAACCATATGGTGAGAGTACAGCAGGCGGACAACGCGATACTGACTGTTAAAATCGGAACTACTGCCGGGGCCAATAACATCGCTGAGTTTGTTAGTAACGAAGAAACATTTGATGGAATTTTTGTCCCTAATAATGCGACGTACTGGGTCACGGTGCAATCGGACGGTAACAACTCTCTCGGTAGTAGGTTGATTTTTGTAGGCACAATTGCAGATGCAGACAAGGGTGGCGTCGGTAAAACCTACGTGGCACCATGGACAGAAGATCAACTTGATAGAGTTCAAATAGTCTCAGCTCCTGACGGAGAGACGTTATACTTTTTACACGGAAACGTATCAACTCGAAAGATAACATATGTATTTGCTACTGATGCTTATACAGCGGTTACTACAGTAAGTTTTACCGCTCCTCCTGCTGAATGGACAGGCACAAATCATCCCGCAGCCGGGACACATACCAAAGGGCGATTGTGGTTAGCAGGCACTCCGGCAGAGCCACAAACTGTCTGGGGATCTAAATCTGCCAGCCCAGAAGATTTCACCACCGGGGCAGGTGCTGCTGATTCGTGGAACTTCACGTTAGAGCAGCAAGGTCGTATTAAATGGTTAGCCGGTTCGAAGGGCGGTTCGAAGGGTGTGTTGATTGGTGCCGAGAATGGGGAGCATACTCTGACCTCAGAGAGCGGTGTTGTTAGTCAAACGGATTTTGATGTGGATCAACAATCGGCCTACGGATCAAATGATATGCAACCGATACAAGCAGGCGAGAAGCTTCTTTATTTCACGCCCGACGGGCGAAAGATTCAATCTATGTCATATGAATGGCAACAGGATAACTGGTTGTCACAGGATCTCTCTTTTGCATCTGAGCACATCACAGAAGGGGAGATTAAACGTCGAGCATGGGCGCAACACCCCGGGTCTGTATTGGTGTTGGTGTTGGGTAATGGTAACATTTCAATCTTAACTTTTGATCGTACATCTCAAACAGTTGGATGGGCGAGATCTCTTTTTGCGGATATGGATATCCTGGATGCGGCAGTTGGTTTGATTGGCGGTGTTAGTCGTCTTGTTACATTGGGGCAACGCACAGTCGATGAGATTGAGATTGAAATTGAAAATTCAACAGAGATATATCTTGATTCGTATTCGCATGTATACTATGCAACTCCTGCAAACACGGTTACTGGTTTGGATCATCTCGAAGGGGAAGTGGTTCAGGTGCTCAATGATGGTGCTGTGGAACCAGCTAAGACGGTTAGCAGTGGCTCTATCACAACCGAAAGGAATGGTAGCAATATTTATGCAGGGAAACAAATTTTATCCAAGATGGTTACTTTGCCGCCCGACGTACCACAAGGTCAGATCCGCTCGTGGAAAAAGCGTTGGAATAAGATCTGGGCGCTTATGCATCTTTCTGCGCCACCTATCATCAATGGAACTCGCCCCCCAGATCGTACCCCATCAACGCTAATGGACACGCCAGAGCCATTGGTAAGCAAACAGTATCAAGTTGTTAATTTAGGTTGGGATGAGCAGGGTCAAGTTACTCTCGAAGAGAACTTGCCTGTAGCCATGAAGGTGCTCGCAATTTATGGCGAATTGAGCCGGGAGTCATTGTAATGCCTGTCCATAGTATGTTTCAGCCTCCACAGGGTGATCCTAATGCCTCAATAAGCGCAGCCCCCGGGATTCTTTCAGGGGCAAGTATTGGAGCCATGTTTGGCCCTGTAGGTGCTATTGTCGGCGGTGCTCTTGGTATTCTTGGATCACTTGGTAGCAGTGGTAAGCGTGAACGCGCTCGCCGCCTCGCTACTGAGAGTTCATACGAGTTTGGTAAAGAATTGTATGCTTATGGTGATCAGAACCGCACCAACATTAACACCAAGTATGATCAAGATTTATCCACGCTTACAGCGCGTCTGGGTGCCAGCGGCAGCACTAGTCAATCATCGCTAGACTTTGCCAGCGGCAAATTGATTGTGGATCGTGATAAAGATCTTGAGTTGCTTAATGAAGAACTTGAAACCTTTCGAGCCGGGCCAAACTACGAGTGGTTGCGTAATGATTATAATGTGGTAACACAGTCGCGAGCAACATACAGCGGAGGGGTACAGCGCGGAGAAGGTGGGGAAACAACCTTTACGATAGGTTCCGTGAGTGGGGGACGCACAGGGCAAAATGCGTACAGTGAGTCTCAACGAAAGCGGTTAAAAACTTCCACTGTCTCTGGGATGGGGGAAGCAACAGGTCGTCTCTTCAATCAGTATGGCGCTATGATCGCACCCTCTATGGAAATGTATGAGTCAAGGGTTTTTGGAGATGCGGAAGATCGTAAGGCATACGACGAATACATTGACGAACGAATAACTGCGGGTAACGAGTGGTTCGACAAAGAGGCGGAAAGATTGAGGGTGACACAAGCCAATCGAGCAGCTTTTGAAGATAATCAAAGTAGAGGGCGGCAGTAATATGAATTGGTTATTCCCGGCAGCAATGTCAATCTTTGGAGGTATCCAAGGATACAATTCCGCGCAGCAAATGAAAAGTCTGGCGGACGAGCAAGCAAAGCTAGGCGAACGAAACGCCCTGCTTGCTCGCCGGGAATTAGCAGAGCAAGTTCGGCGGCAGACCGAAGAAGACCGTTTACTGCGTAGCGCTGCTCTCGCTCGTGCCGCTGCGTCAGGGGTGGAAATCTCCGGTTCTGTCGCTTCCTATTTGGAGTATATTGAGACTGAGCAAACTCGACAACTCGATTGGTTGAAGACAGCGGGTGCCTCTCGCATCCGGCTTGATTTAGAGTCCAGTAGAATTAGTGCCTCTGCAAATAGAAGTCGGGCAAACTCTCAAGGGTTTGAGTCTTTGCTTTCAGGGTTTGCCGCAGGGTTTTCCTTTATGGACAAGGGTGGTTTGTTTACCACCACAACAGAAGTACGATACCCCAACACAAGGCCGCGATAAATGAAATTACCCCAAGTACAATTTCGAGGTGTGGAATCTTTAGGGCGCAACGATATTGGTGCCATAAGTAATGCGATAGCAGCAGAATCTGCGTCAGGCAAAGCCATGCAGAATGCTGCGACTATAATTGCCAGTGTCAGTGGGGATTATATCGAACGCAAGGAAAATGGAGAGTACAACGAGCAAGTGGCGAGTATGTCTGTTGAGTTATCGCAATGGCAAGCGAAACACAACGCCAAAGATTTTTATTCTTCTACGGAACTGGGTGACATCTCGGGAGATGATGTTCCCAGAGTCGAGACCGGCACTGATGATCAGGGAGTGCAGACATCTACGTTCCGAGATAACATTCCTGCGTATGAAGTTTACCCCTACATACTGGCGAACAAACTGGAAGGGATGATTAAGGATAAGGCCGCGAAGATCTCGAACCCTCGCTTGCGCAATGAATTCCTGGAAAAGGCAGGCATCGATGCTGCCGATCGTGTTATGAAAGCGACAGTTGCTGCTGAAAATGCACAGAAAAAATACACTTATGAGCTGGGTGTTTACAATGCCGGGCAAGCTGCCCAGTCGGGAAACATTGAGCTTGCGACATTTTTGATTGATCAGTTGGAAACAGACCAACTCGACAAGGACACGTTGATTAAAGATGCCGATTCTCAAGTTGAAAATTACCAAGTAACTCAATCTATCCGTTCTACCGATCCCGAAACTGTAATGACCATGCGAGCCATATTGGACGATGAAAATTATGATGGGGCATTAACCGAAGAACAGAGACAGGGAGCGATCAACGATCTCAATTCGCGGCTAACATTCCTCGATGCGGAACGTGTAGCTGAGATGGCAAAGGAACATGAGATGTTTATCAGCGATTCGAATGTCGGGATCGACAACGGAACCTTCGGTTTAAAGGATGTCGAAGTAGGCTATGAGAGCTGGCAGACTAGGGATACTGATCCATCAGGTATCAATCCCCGAGAGAGGACGGCATTGAGATCTCGAATTAATGCGCGGAACGCCAGTCGGTTAAACACCGAGAACTTGGTTGCCATGGGAGAAGGGCTTATTAATAACGGTGCAGACTGGAAAGATCCTGACCACCAAAAAGCAATCGACGCTTATGTTTTAGAAAATGAGATCACGGATTTAAAACGCCAAGAAGAGATCACGATCAGAAGTTCAATTATGCCACAACCCTTGGAAAACTTTTTAAATACTGCTGCCAATCATAACGCCGAAAATGGTTCTGAAAACATCGAGACTGCGTTAGAGATCTATGGCCGGTTAGTGGATACCGATGCCTTTTTAAACCGGGAGCTTGGTTCCGATAATAAAGCAATCCTCTCAGACGCTCATACCCTATATCGGGCCGGAATGCCTGCTGATGAAGCGTATGCCATAGCTCGCGAGAATGCCCGTATAGCCCCTGAATTAAAAGAGCAGCGTAGGGTAGACTATAAGGATTTGAAGCCCTTGGAGAGCAATGTAAAGGCTCTGGGGAACTTTATGGACGAGGACGACAGCCGGTTTGGATTCGAGGGAGGACTAACAAACTTCAAACGTAAAATCGTAGCACCAAATGATATCATGAAGTCCGAGTATAACAATCTCGTGGCAGTCCATTACGAGCGGACAGGAGACATTGGACGGTCTCAAAAAATGGCATACGACAACATAAAAGAAACATGGTCTCCGACTAGCACAGGGGCAGATGTAACAGGCGGCGTCATAAAACAAAATGTTATTCGCCCGATGAAATATTCGCCCGAAAGGTTAATGTTTGTTTCAACGAAAGTTGCCAATCAGAGACTTGCTGCTTTTGGTCGCGCTAACGGTTTAGATCCAGAGAGGTTAATAGTTCTTTCTGACCCCATCACAGCTCGTGATGGGACATGGGCAATCATGGTTATTGACCCAGAAACAGAAGCTCCTGATTTCTTTTACAAGGACGGTATACCGCTGCGATGGAAAGGTCAGGATTGGGCAGATGACGCTTCGGACTATCAATACGCCAAGGCTGTAGAAAAAGCTATTCGGAAGCAACGCGACAAAGAGCTTCTAAGCGATCCTGCCAACAAGCCTACAGGTGAGGACACTCCATGAGAGATCTCATCCCACAGGGGCAACTGGGGCGTCTCAGCAGCCGTGACATAGCGTTCGACACTCTGGAAGAGGAAGAACGTAACAAGTTCCGTGATGCTGTGGGGGAGGATCTTTCGCTATTAGCATTTAGCGCCGGTATCGAGCGCGAGAATTACACAAGCCGTTGGGCAAATCAACGAATGCGCGGTATTGAGTCAGAGCAGTTTGAACTTGATCTCGATTACAAATTTCAAGATGATCCTGCAAATCGTGAATACGATCCGGCGATAATGGTTGAAGCAGGATCAGCAATGGAAGCAGCGGCATTTCGCACTCAGATTGATAGCGAGAGAGCGAGCCTTTCGCTTATTTCGGCTAGCAATTGGGGAGTCGCAGGGCAAGTGTACGGGGGAATATTCCAGCCCCATGTAGCGGCAGGTTTGGCGGTAACACCATACAGCGTCGTAGGGATGATAGCAGCGGAAGCAACACTCGAAGCAGGTAGTGAGGTGTTGCTTCATAAGATGCAGAAAACCAGGACTCTCGAAGAATCGTATTGGAATGTCGGGTTGACTGCCATGGGTGTCGGTATATTAGGTGGCGCGGTTAAGATGGTGGGCAAAGGCCCAAAAATACCTCGTGATGTTATCGATGAAATCAACGATGGGTTCAATGTGGGGAGCGGTGCAGATAGCGCCGGTTCAGCCCGGGTGGTTGATAAGGACGCAATAACAGCAGAAGAAGATGCACTAGTAGGCGGCAAAGTTGCAGACTTCTTTTCAATCGGGCAGATGTCAAACCTTGTTAATAGCCTCAGTGACTCTGCTCGTGGTATAGCCCAGAGACTCGCAGACAACCCTCTGTTCACCAAAGCACATGCAGCCGGTAAAACTAGGGGAGTGTCGGTTGAAGCTCTCCATGAGGCTGCTATGGGGCGTGTGGTAATAGCCACAGAGAAAGCGGTGAATATGCAAAAGGCTTCTGGGCTAGAAGCGAAACCATTCGATGATGAAGTTGGTATTGCCATGTCTAATGGGGACAAACACCCTAACCCGAAAGTTCAGGAAGCTGCCGAGATGTACCGTAAGGATGTCGTCGGGCCGATTCGCGAAGCAGCGGAGCGCGTGGGAATCCTTGAAAGTGACGAAGGGTTGAAGATCAAAGTTAAAGAGATGGAAGCTGACATTCAGCGTTTGTTGGATGAAGGTGCAGGCCCGGGGTCTAAGAAAGCCATGGAGACAATCGAAGCTGCTCGTGCAAAGCTCATAACTTCTGGGGAGAAAGTCGCGGTCGGATTGCAAAAACGTGTTGATGCGTTAAAGGCCAAACTTGATGCTGCTCGAAAGCCCGGCAAGGATGAGAAAAAACGAACTGCTCCTGCGCCCATGGTAAAAGAGTATAACGCTGCACGAAGCAAATTGTCTCTGCACAAAAAGGAAGTCACTAAAGCCACCAAAGGTCATCGTAAAAAATTACTCGCTTTAGAAAAGCAGAAAGAAAGGTTAAGTGTTTCTCGTAAAAAACTAGATGAGATAAATAAACGTCTGGCTAGGGGAGGTACAGCTTTTGCCGAAAGCTATTTCCCTCGTGTTTACAATCGAAACAAGATCTATGAAAACTGGGCTTTATTGCAATCTAAACTTGAGGATCATTTTAAAGCTGATGACGGAATCGCGGCTAGAATGGGGCCGGGGGAGATTACCGAGCTAGCTATCGATACGATCCAGAACATGATCGGAGGTCGTAGTCAGAGAACCACATCAAAAGGTACACCAACAGCTTTTCGTCCTCGTGTGCTTTCTATGATGGATGACCAACTGGAGCCTTTCCTGGAAAAGGGTGCGTCGAATGTGATGATACAACACGCACAAAGCACTCAACCATATATCATGATGCGAGAGGCGTTTGAAAGTCGCACCATGGACGAAATGTATGAGCTTGTTAAAGACGATTACCGTTTGCTTATCGCCAAGAACCCCGGCAAAGAAAAAGAATTAATTAACGCACAGAAAAACGATCTCCAACGCTTACAGGTCATACATGATCGATTGATGCATCAAGTACAAAGAGCGGTTAAGCCGCGAAGTGCTATGGAACGTGTGGTACAAGCTTCGAAGCTATGGAACCTCACAACAATGTTAGGCGGGATTGTTGTGTCCAGCTTGCCGGATCTAGCACGCCCAATCAGCCACTATGGGTTGCGCAGTTTTGGTAAAGGTTTGGCAAAGACTGTGGGGCAGTTTATGGTTGGGAAAGGAGGGCTTGCTTCCATACAAATAAAACGTACAGGGGCCGCCTTACAACGTACCTTGAATGATCGTGCTATGCAACTCACCGACAGCCTTGAGGGAGAATCCAAGTGGATGCAAACAGGACAGAAAGCATGGTCTCGGTGGTCAGGGTTTGATGTGTACACCGACATCATGGAATCGATTGCGTCTCATTCTGCTATGGACTATGTTATCCGCCAAGCATCAAAAGTTGCGTCGGAGCAACCTTTGAGCAAATCGGCCAAGAAGCAATTGTCGCGGATGGGACTTACTGAAGAGGATCTGTTGGGCTTGTATGGCGAAACAATGAATACCATGGGAGCACAAGACACCATCCTAAAGTACATGAACACGATGGAATGGAAAGATGTCGGGCTGGCTCAGAGAGTGGAGGCTGCTATTGGGTCTGATGTGCGACGAACTATTATTAGAATAGGAGCTGCTGAGAAACCTGCTTTTATGGACGAGACTTCATATTCGTGGTTATTCCAATTTCAAAGTTTTGCGTTGAGTTCTCAAAATAAAATTATGGTTGCAGGTTTTCAGAACATGAATCTAAACACTGCGCAAGGTCTGGTTGCTATGATGGCATTAGGGTCAGGAGTCGGCGCTGTTAAAGGCACTCTTCGCGGACAAGATGTTAGCCAGTGGTCAGCAGAACAATGGGTATTCGAAGGGATAGATCGGTCAGGTATGATTGGAGCCTTGCGAGAGCCGTTCAATGCTCTACGTTACGTGGGGGCTATGACTGGGATCACAGATGGTGTACCATCACGGTACGCAGGACAAGGGTGGGAAAGAGCTATAACAGCTCCCGCCGCATCAATCGCAGGCAGGTTGGGACGCGGAGCATACGCAGCAATTAATGGTGATGTTGAAACAGCAGCGGACAATGTTATGAAGGCTACCCCTTTCCTAAACAATACATGGCACATTCGAGAAGTTTTGCAGAAGATGGGAGAGAAATTATGACGGTAGCGACCACCAGTAACAAAAAAACTTATTCCGGGTTAATCGCGCAAAATACCTTTGGTTATGATTTCCGAGTCGATGTCAAAGCCGACATGGAAGTTTACTTTTCAGATGTGTTACAAGCCCCCGGCGATTGGACGATCACCAATCTAACAAATCCTGGTGGTGGCAATGTGGTTCTCAACACACCACTTGTAGCAAATACCACAATCGTTTTGCTGCGTAATGTGGCGCAGACACAAGGTGTTGATTACCAACCACTCGATGCTTTCCCGGCAGATACGCATGAAGCTGCACTCGACAGGCTAACTTTTATCTGTCAACAGTTAGAGGAACAATATGATCGAAGCTTACGAGCTAGCGTGTCTTCTAATATCGATACCGCTTTACCCGCCCCCGTCGCAGAGACTGTGCTTGGATGGAATGCCACAGAAGATGCTATTATAAATCAACCAGTACCAACTGGGGGCATTGTTTCCGATGGTTCAATTACAGCAGTAAAACTGGCTGCTAATGCGGTAACTACAGCAAAAATCTTGGATGGCGCTGTTACTAACGCAAAAAGAACCTACCCGGCACAGTTGACCAATCATGTTCGCGCCGGGAATACTCAAATTTATAATGGGGAGGCTGTGCAAACTGATTTCGATGCTGATTCATCCCTAGTTGATGCAGCATGGGAAAGCGTCGGGCCAACTGGGAGCGGAGCGGATAACATTTGGGCCACTTTGGATCAGCTACCTGCTTCTGCCCGTATCCTTATTTTGGATATTGAGGGCACTTTGGTATCAGGTAGCGCTGTAGGAGTAAGCACTATAATTCACGTAACTAGCGGAAATATAGCTGTTCCAAATGTGGCAGATCGTACCAGAGTGTTTTTGATGGCGGCAGACCCTGATGCGTCCGGGGAGGTTTACGGACAATCGGCTCAGGTTATGATTCCTCTTCATACTGATCAAACTTTTAAAATCTACAAGGATACCGCTGGCGCACCTTCTACTGAAAATATCACACTGAAATATCGTGGATTTATGACAGACTGAGGAAACAAGAGATGAAATTAAAAAAAGGCGTGACGCTGGTTGGACTGCACCCCGTGATGCGCGAAGCATTGGGCGTTGTGGAGGAAGTCTGGAAGTCATACGGGCGGACGAAAGGAGTCACAGTCACTTCCACTATGGACGGTATCCATAGTGCGGCGAGCTGGCACTACTATGGTTGCGCTTTTGATATTCGTACCCGCTACTGGGATCGTCCTACACAAGAAAAAGTTCATGCCAAACTCAAAGCCAAGTTACCCGAGTACGATGTCGTGCTTGAGAATACCCATATTCATGTCGAGCCGAGCGATTCCTTGGCAAAAAAATGGAGGTTGATGTTATGAGGTTATTGAAAAGCCAAGCCCTGCTGTGGGTGCTTCTTGTGTTCCTGTCAGGGTGTGCGTTTACCGGCACTCCTGCGCCGGAGACAGACGTTGAGCGGTTGGATGTTGCTGAGTCTGTGTACGGTGCAATGCTCAGTAGGGCTATCGTGCTTCGTGATGCCGGGGAGTTCAGTGATAGTCAGATCAAGAAGATTACCAAATCCTTTGATGATTACGAGGATGGTAGGAAGCTGGCGAGAGATGCACTGGATGTCGTGGGCGGAGGAGATTTTAATACGCAGCTTGGCAGGATCAATGCCGCGCTCAAGGTTCTTACAATACTAGTCGATGAGGTGGAATAATGTCCCCGGAAAAACTGTTTTTGGAATTCATGATGATTTCTTTGAAGGCCGCGCTCGATAGCGGAGCCAGAATTCAAGCGGCTCGTGACGAAGGCCGAACCCTAACCATGAAAGAGTACGAGGATCATGTCGCGGAGAATGTGGTGTTACGCAAGGCATGGGATGACGGTAATGAGTAAGGCTCTTAAAAGCGGCATTAAAAACGGACTGGGCGCGTCGGTAGGAGCGTTTATGGCTGTTGCTACGATGCTTGATCCCGACACCAGTATCGCGGCGATAAGCTCTATTACATGGGCCATAATTATCGCCACTGGAATTGGCGTCGGGTTAAAGGATTCAAGCGCACAAAAAACGCAACCCGAATAAAATTGTGTTACAATGATTCTCATGAGGTGAGACATGAATGAACTAAATATTACAGAGTATGGCACCATGACAATTTCAGGTCATGGAATGGAACCTTCTATTTTGGCGCGAACTGTTGAATTTGATCAATCTGGCAGTGTGAGCAAATCATTTTCGGATCGGACTATGTTCGTTCGTTTAATAGCCACAGCAGATTGTCGTGTAGCCTTCGGGCAAGACCCCCGAGCGGGATCTGAGAGTACGATCCTGCCTAGTGGTCAGGTGCAGTATTTCGGAGTGCAAAAACTCCATAAACTTTCAGTGGTGAAATTATGATTTCAAGTCAAACCTTAGATGCTATTGTCGCGATTGGTACTGCCGCTAGCGACGTAGCGCAAAATGGCCCGGCCTTTAAAAAGGGACTGGTAAAATTACAGGCTGAAAAAGATGCCATTGATACCGCGAACGCCACCTTAAAGGCCACAAGGGTTAAGGTTGACGCCGGGGTTAAGGAGGGCAAGGAGTTGCTAGCTGCCATAGCTTCCCGGGAGGCTCGCGTGGTTGAAGAGGAAGCCAGACTCTCCAATTTATCGGATAATCTGGATGAAGCCAAAGCTGCTCTTTTGAAACAAAAGGTTGCCGCGCACGCAACTTTAGCCAGGTCAAAATCTGGTAGGGAAGAGTTGACCAATGCTCAGTCGAAATTTACCACTATGTTTCGTGTCAAAACTGAAAACCTGGATAAGCGTGAAACTGATTTGGATGAACGTGAAGCCAAAATAGAAAGGATCGAAGCGGCAATAGGTTCTTGAAATGGGTGACAAACCTTACGATCCAGACCTGACCCTTGTTAGCAAGGCCGAAAAACGCAAGAATAACTGGTCTAGTAGCAAGATGATGAATCCGTGGATTACCTGGGGGATGTTAATCTCCATTGCCAGTACCGCTGCTTATGCGGGAATAAAGTATAGCAACCTGGAGGCAGGGATAGTTTCAGTTGAAACAGCTTCTCTTGCTCGTCATGCCATTGCTATGCGTGCAGTTAGTGTAGAGCGTGACATGCGAATAATTGTCAGCTCCAATAACAGTGATGACATGGCGGAAGTTAAGGAGGATCTGAAAGACCTGCGTAAGGAAGTAAAAGAAGGTGATGAGAAGACGCAAGACTTGCTGCGGGAGTTGCTGAGAAATCAGAATCAGAGCGGGAGTAACTAATGGCGAATGTTCTGCATAGAATAACCAAGCGGTATGAGGTGTCAGTTAATACCCCTGATTTTCCAGTATCGATCTGGATTATTAACCCTGATGTTTCTGCTTTCAGAGCTGTCCTCAGTAAGTATTGGAATATTAACGGGGATATAGTAACCGAAATGAGTGCTGCTGAAAAAACTGTTGTTGATACAGATGAAGTACTCTTGGAAGCAACTACTCAACGCTCCTTTGAGAAAGGTAGATTTCTGAACGAGAGAGGTTTATCTGCTCTGGTAGATGTATTCATAGAGGAGTTCAATCGGCTCCGTCAGCAACACGGACTCAACCCTAGAACCCGAGCGCAGCTTAAAACTGCCATTGAAACGAGGATTGATGAAATCTAATGTCTTCCGGTGACACACTTTTAATACTTTCTCCCTTGGCGGCTGTAGTTCCAGCTACCCTTAACGCTCAGCTTAAGTTCGTCGATGGTGGCTCGGCTCCTGTTGAGGTCTACCCATGCTACGGGTTTGATGACACCACGCAGGAGTACCTAGACTTCCCGTTCTTGATAATGCCACAACGATATAAGGGTAATGGGATAACGGTCACGTTGAAGTGGTCAGCAGCACAAGCTGCAACTGCTGTGTGCGAATGGCAAGCAGCATTCAGGAGGCTTGCAGATGATTTGGAAACATACTCGTCAGCACACACCTATGTCTATAATGTGAATGTCGCAACAGCTCCCTCAGTAATAGATGAAATTGCCAGTGACATTATCACCTTCACCAATGGTGCTGACATGGACAGTGTTGTTGCAGGAGACTTTTTTAATCTTAGAGTCTCTCGCGACCCTGCTCCCTCCTCTGGTACAGATGTAGTCGGTGATTGTAACTTGCATTCTGTTGAAATAAGTGAGACCTAATCATGGCTCGCGGTGGCTATTCATCATCTAACTACTTTACTACGAATACTGGCTCGAATGCATTCCCTATAAGTATTTCTCTGTGGTTTAGAACTACCAGCGTGTCAGCTATACAAATGCCATTCCACTGGGGTATTGGTGGAAGCGGGTCTTTTGCAAATTCTTTCGGTATCTTCATTAGAGGTGATCTATCTGGAGACCTTATACAAGCCTTTACTTATGATAGTGGGGCAGGTTCATTTGCAACTACATCCACAGGATACACTTCTGGTCAATGGCATCATGCTCTTGCTGTATTTGCGGCTGTTAATGATAGAAGAATCTACATTGATGGAGGTGGTAAAGGTACGGAGGGAACCAGCAGAACTCCAGCAGGACATAACCTTATTATCCTAGGTATAGACCTTACAGGAACCTACCCGGTTGTTGGTGATATAGCAGAGGTTAGTCTTTGGGGTTCTGCTCTTACAGATGCAGATGCAGTGACCCTTGCTGCGGGTGCTCCGGCTTTATCAGTGAGTCCTTCCACGATATTAGCTAACAGACCTATGCCAGAGAGGGAGAGCGGTGGTCTGAGAAGTTCTCTTTCTGCAATTGCATGGACAGAAACAGGCGCTTGCACACAAATTGTACATCCTGATAAGGTGTTGATGCCCGAAGGAATTGTTGTCCCTCAGGCCAGGAACCCAATTAATCCTATGCACTACGAACGCCTAATGGCAGGGGCAGAACTCTAATGGAAAAGAATGTAGCAGGTAAGTGGATAGTCTTTGCCTACGGACTACCAAATCATGCGACTCTTGCAGGAATGCCAGTAACAGGGGACGCAGCCAACATCACAGCCAATGTCCGTATTGATGGGGCGGCGGCGAATGCAACAGATGATGTCAACCCTACTGAGCTGGAAGATGGGTACTACGTCTTTGATATCACAGCGGCAGAGTCGAATGGAGATAACATTCTACTCACTCCTCAGTCATCTACGGCCAATGTTCAGGTGATAGCAGTTCCTGGAGCTGTGTGGACAAGACCTCCGAACTTTAATGACCTTGGTATTGAAACTGACGGAGATTTAACCAAAGTAAACACACTAAATGCTCACGTTGCGCAGACTGGTGACAGCTTTGCAAGACTTGGCACTCCCGCGGGTGCGAGTGTGTCCGCTGATATGGCGGACGTACCTACAGTGGCAGAAATGAACGCACGAACTCTTGTCGCCAACGCATATTTTGACCCTGCTGCTGATGCCGTGGCTAATGTCACCCTAGTTGCAACGACAACTAATCTAACGACTAAGACTGGTTTCTCTCTGTCTACTGCCGGTATACTCGCTATCTGGCATCAAGCCCTGACAGCTATCGC
Organism: Gammaproteobacteria bacterium; assembly: GCA_003230085.1. Classification (GTDB taxonomy): domain Bacteria; phylum Pseudomonadota; class Gammaproteobacteria; order SZUA-140; family SZUA-140; genus SZUA-140. Next base: position 4,650 of record QIGV01000220.1, on the reverse strand, counting down.
CACAGCCGGGTCAATTGGTAAGTTGCTGAAGGATGAAGTCACATCTGTTCGTATGGCTACCCTTACTGATTGGATCAATGGGGGCAGACTTGACAATCTCCTTGATGCCATCCCGACAACACCAATGCGAGGAACCGACGGAGTTGATACAGCGCCTATGCGTGGAACTAATGGTGTCGATACTGCTACAATGAGAGGTACAGATGGTGTCGATACTGCTGCGATGAGGGGAACCAACAGCGCAGCCACCGAAGCCAAGCAGGATATCATGCAGACCGCGATTAATGGTGTACCCACTAACTCTGAGTTCAATGCCCGTACACCGACCGCAGCTCAACTAGCCTACATCGTAGCCAACGCCGCGACCGGGATCCCCATCGTATTCAGCACCGCGGGAGGCAGCACGACTGCCGCAGTTCTCAACACTGTGGACGGATCTGCTTCCAGTGCTGTCAATGACCAATACAACGGGCGTTTGATTGTATTTACCAGCGGTTCTCTTAAAGGTGTGGTTACAGATATTACGGATTACGATGGCACCACTAAAGTAGCCACGATCACAGCAATACCGACCGCACCAACAGCGGCTCATGCAGCGCGGCTGATCTAATGGCAGTGTCGGGTAATGAGTTTACCAGGATTGGTGCAAGTCTAGCGGGGGTTGGGAGGCGGCTGGTCATCCTTGCGAAAGGTGTTTCAACCGCGATACTCTACTTCCAAATCAATGATGCTATATTGGGGGCAACTGGTGGCCCGACGGTAAACGACGGTCTGGCTCTTTGGTTCAGTAAGACAACAAATGAATGTCTGGCAGATGCGGAACGTAGATGGCTACTTGCGTTCCCTGCAACCAGCTCCGGCACGAACCAAGACTTGTGGGATGAGTACCTTACAAGTCTTGGGCATACCGGGTCGTTAAACGACAAGATGCTGGCGTATTGGCAAGCTGCATAAGTTGCGTCGAAGCAACTTATCTGCCGAACCTGTATTCGATATTGTAGCCAGCATGATCGAGGCTTGATTCTGGTAGATCGTTAAAGGGTTTGCCCACACCACATTGTGAATAGTGTATGATGTTCAGATCTCCGTACAAATTCTTATAAATTTGATGTCTGTTCCCGGCACCAAAAACACATCCCATGCTTTCTTGATCTTCCCACGCAAACGATGAGTTTTTTAAAATATTACCATTGACCCCAACCCCCGCCTTCACGTAGTATTGGCCTGCACAACCACTCAACATTAGACATGCCAGCAGTAAGTATTTCATAATTACTCTTGTGTCCATGGTTTTTTACATCTCTCACATCGTATAACACCAACATGGTTGGAGATGAATCGATGTCCAAATCCTGCGCAGTACAGCTTCCAAAATAATTTTTTCATTTTGTTAAATTCCTCTTCTGTTCGCCATAGAGTTTGATGAGATCTCGAACTTCTGTCTCGTCTTCCTGTTTCAACTTTAGTGCCATAGCAATCACCAAGTCCACAGTGTTGTCCATCATAAGTCGATGTATCATAACAGTCGGCGAAGTCTGACCCTGCCGGGAGATACGGGAGATCGCTTGGAAGTAAAGCTCCCATGACCAGTTTAGGCCGAACCATATTATGTGGTGGCAACTGGTCTGCAAGCGGTCAACCCCGTGACCCATCGAGGCAGGGTGTCCGACGATCATACTCAGCTCGCCCGTGTTCCAATCGATGATCGCTTGATTGAAGTCAGTCGCTGATGTCTTTGATGATAACCAGATCGCATCAGGGAATGCTTTCATTATGCGCTTCGCCTCGTGCTGGTACTGGTACATCACGAGGACAGGTTGTCCACTGAGTTCTTCCACGAGATCTTGCATGGCTTCCATCTTGATATCGTGGATCTTCTCCCAGTCTGGTAAACCAGGATTAAGGTAGATCCCTCCCCCGGCGTATTGTAGACAGCGGTTGACCAGTGATGCCCTGTTGAAGATCTCCACGCTATTTCCACTTTCCAGTTCAACCAACATCTCTCGCTCGATGCTGTCATAGTTGGCCTGCATCTCAGGTTCCATGTTAAGCATGATATCGTTTACGATTTCATCAGGCATGTCGAGGTAATCAGCAGCCCGAAGATCCATAGTGATATCCCCGATGAGGTTAGTAACCTGCTCCTTTGACTTCTCGAATGGGAACCACTTGGTGCTGTAGGCTGATGATAGATAGAAGTATGTCGAGCGGTACGAATCGAAGCTGGTGCCAAGTCTGGCGCCGGAGTCGATGCACAGGTACTGCCCGAACAGATCCAACATGCCGTTAGGCGCGGGAGATCCTGTTAAGCCAGTACGGTAGGGACAGTATTGCAATAGCTTGAGTAGTGCAATACCGCGCTTCACTCCTTGCCTGATACGAGTACCTTTCATCTTGGTAATTTCATCGATGACACACATATTCCATGGCGGTAACTTTCCTTTGCTGAGAAAACGATACTCGACTTCTGCTTGGAGCCAGACCAGATTCTCATAGTTCACAAGGTAAATATCAGCCTTGGAACACAGCGCTCTAATGCGGGTGGCCTTGTCTCCTGTGATGTGGGCGAAGGTCAGACCCCGGGTATGCTCCCACTTGTCTGATTCCTGCTCCCAGACGCTCTGTGTGACCCGTAGCGGCGCGGTCACGAGGACACCTGATACCTTGTATGCATCAAATTTCAGCACCTCTATGGCCGTTAGAGCGGAGATAGTTTTCCCCAATCCAGGATCTTGGTGCAGCATAGACTCTTGATGTTCGAGAATATGCTGCACTGTCCTGTGCTGATACCCGTGGAAGTCAGCGAGTGTTAGCATTATATTGTATTCACCATTCCACGATAGACACGCTTGAACCAACCTTCTGCTTTGCGGTTCTTATGAAGCGCAGTATTTTGGTCTATTACCTTATGCATAGTTTCGATGTCGTGGTGCATAGTTTCGATGTCGTGGTGCATGTCATCCCAAACCTCGTAAATCAAACCGAAGCTGTCCTGCACCTCTTTCGGTAGAAATATAAAATATTCATCTATGATACGTTCTTCAAAAGGATCTCGGCGGTTACTCATTGGAACAGGTCGTTGACGCGCTATATGGAAAGGTTCAATAACTTCTTTCTCAACAGCCATGACAGCATCATGTTCTTCCCAAGTTTCGACAGGGATAGCGTAGTCAGGAGCGTGATGCACGATCATGCGCCCCTTGTTCATGGGTACTTCGTTCACCTTAACACTAGTGATGATATATGCGGTTTGATTTCTCATTCTCGTAACTCCCAATTTTTAATAACTTCGGTTATCATATTGCGAACCTCTTCGATATATATGGTTTCCTGGTTTTCGTACTTTATTTTATTTCTCAGAATTCGGTCAACATCTTCGACCACTATTTTCCATTTGAAACCATCTATTGCTAATTGTAATTCTGATTTTTCATCAGGGCAATTGAATTCTAGTATAGCTTTCATGATAACCCCGTAGCCTGTTGAAACATCTCAACACTGTTAACCACACATGCGTTATGGCCGAATCGTTTAAGCGTCTTCATGGTGCGTCTCTGTATCGGAGAAACGACACCCTTCTGTTGCTTGAACTCCATCCATATGAAGATGTTATCCGGCGCTATGAACAGACGATCAGGTATCCCGTTTCTGTTGGGGCTGATGATCTTCAGTAACATACAATCATTCCGCTCTGCAATGCGGCGGCAATCTCGCTCAATTGTTTTTTCTAAATGTGACATTTTCTTCTCCTGTTAAAACGGCACGTCCTGATCTGGACGCATGGGTACAACATGAATTGGGTAGCCAAATGTATCGTCAACTTCGGCATGGTGACAAATTTGATTCTCATCTAAAAACAATCCTTTCTTGTGAGGCCACTGTATACCGTCGCATTTGCAAGTGCGTTTTAGGGTAGCGGCTTTCGTCCAAGGATCGTAGTTTAGATGTCCTCTCCCGCATGAGGGGCAGCGCGGATAAACCTTGTATGCGTTCGGGTGCTTACGCAGCGTGTAGCGCTTACCGCATCCTCTCCTCCAAGTACAGATTACGTTGTAAGCCATTAGAGCAATCTCATCTGATAGTTGGTTATGCAATGCCACGGGATATCTAGTGAAGGTTGTTCAAAGGGTGCGTCAGGCCACCACTTGTTTGATTTTTTAGAGTTGACAAGTCTGTGGACAATTTCCAGATTCCAAGGCACATGGAGTCCGCACACGAGCGTTCCGCACAGAGGCACAATATGATCAACCTCGACATCCTCTCCTCTGTTTCGTCGTCGTGCGCAGTCATTGTATATGGTGAGGATCTGGTCATGATAATCTTCCCATTGAGGAATTGCTCTGCGGATTTTAGCAAAATAAATAACACGAATCCGATAACGAAAATCCGCCCGGTAACGATCTTCATCATAAGTCTCTACCCAGTTGGTTTGATTTTTTCTGGTTATCCCCATTGCTCCCCCATCGCATCAGCTATGCCAGTATAGGTACGTGCTCGATCTTTCCAACGATCCGCGCTCGGCCCCATATAGAACACAGCTTCCCGCTCTCGTTGCGGAAGCAGCATCATCTGTTCATATACGTTCCTTGTCCATTGGAGATCAGGTACTGATGGTGTCTTATATAATCCGGTTCGCTTCTGCTCATGATG
>QIGV01000225.1 GCA_003230085.1 Gammaproteobacteria bacterium | reverse complement strand
CAAGATCGTCGCGCCATACATTTGGGGGTGGATCGCTGATCATACCGGTCGCCGCATCGGCATCGTACGCCTGGCATCGTTACTGGCGTTTGTCGCCTTTGGTGGGGTATTCCTGGGGGATGGTTTCTGGTGGCTGGCCTTGATTATGGGTCTGTTCAGTTTTTTCTGGAACGCGTCATTACCACAGTTCGAGGCGCTGACCCTGAATTACCTCGGCAAAAATACGCATCGCTACGGCGCCATACGATTGTGGGGATCGATGGGTTTTATTATCTCAGTCATTGGTTTCGGGTACTTCCTGGAACAGTTTGGTATCGGCACCTTACCCCTTGTACTCATGTTGTTGTTTCTGGGGATCTGGCTGGGAAGTCTGGCAGTGCCTGAACAGAGTGGGATCAGGACTGTCCCGGGCGAGGGTTCCATCTTCCTTGCCCTGCGCCAGCCGGGAGTAATTACCTTGTTGTTGCTCTGTTTTTTGATGCAGCTCAGTCATGGGCCGTACTACACCTTCTTCTCCATTTATCTCGAAGATAACGGCTACTCACGTAGTGACGTCGGCCAGTTATGGGCGCTCGGTGTAATCGCTGAAGTCGCTGTATTCCTGGTGATGCATCGTCTGCTCCCCCGTCTCGGTGCGCGCCTGTTACTGATGATAAGTCTGGCTATTACGACAATACGCTGGCTTCTGATTGGATTTTTCGTCACTCATCCAATGGTGATCATTTTTGCCCAGATATTACATGCGGCCAGCTTCGGTGTTTATCACGCCGTTATGATCTCTTTGATCCATAAATATTTTATGGGCAGCTTTCAGGGGCGGGGACAGGCCTTGTACAGTAGCCTGAGCTTTGGTGCGGGCGGTGCGCTGGGTAGTTTTGCCAGTGGCTATGCCTGGGAGTCGATAGGGCCACAGGCGACTTATTTTATGGCCGCCGTGATTAGTGCATGTGCCGGTTTCATCGCATGGCGTAAAATGCTTCCCGATAAATCAGTAAGGTAATCCCCTCAGCTTATATATAGAGGTATTGTACATTTTACACCTGTATTCCTTGTGGTTATATCCCGTTAGGCGTGCAGTTAATTAAACAACGCCTTTTATCGTGGCAACCTGTCTGCGGGAAAACCGAGGTCAGGGAAAACCGGGGTCAGACTTCAGTTTCTCTCTTCGGTCGGGATTCCGGGGTCAGCCTGCAATGGCGCTGCCCCTATTATTACTATTCTAGTGCAGGCTGTACGACTCAGGTTTGACGACTGAGTTGCCCCAGCGTATTATCCCCACCCTTGTGACGCGTCAGATAGCCGTAGGGCGGGAAAATACGGTAGACTCGGGGTATAGCGCAGCCTGGTAGCGCGCCAGCTTTGGGAGCTGGATGTCGGGGGTTCGAATCCCTCTACCCCGACCACGCACAGAGACTGTCGGGATTCAGCACCTACAGGACGATCGAACGATTGCATGATGCTTATGCGCCCGTAGCTCATTTGGATAGAGCATCGGCCTTCTAAGCCGAGGGTAGCAGGTTCGAATCCTGCCGGGCGCGCCAGGTAGAGTATGAGTATTATGGTGAGCGTAGCTCAGTTGGTAGAGCCCCGGATTGTGATTCCGGTGGTCGTGGGTTCGAGCCCCATCGTTCACCCCATATTGATATAGTAACGATTTTCACAATAATGGGCCGTTAGCTCAGTTGGTAGAGCAGCTGACTCTTAATCAGCGGGTCGTAGGTTCGATCCCTACACGGCCCACCATTATTCTCATCAAAATCCTGTCCTGGATTGAATTTGTTGCTGTTTTTGCGTAAATTACGGAAAATCCCAGTATAATGTTGGCATTGGAAAGAATTGTCGAGTGACCCGGTATAGTGCAGAGTGCAACGGAACAGTTGATAGCTTAGGCCCTGATGCCACACAAGTCATCGCGAAAGTGGCGGAATTGGTAGACGCGCTGGCTTTAGGTGCCAGTGGGGGAACCCGTGAGAGTTCGAGTCTCTCCTTTCGCACCATATGGCTTACAAATTGGGTTAAGCCAACAGAAAATTGGTAACCGGAGCCATGGCCGTACATATGATTGATGGTAACTTTATTAAGTTGAGGTAATTAAATGCAAGTATCTGTTGAAGCAACCGAAGGCCTTGAGCGCCGTATGAAGGTGACGATTCCTGCGGAGCAGATTGAAAGTGAAGTGAACAGTCGCCTTAAATCGCTCGTCAGAACAGTGAGAATCAAGGGGTTTCGGCCGGGCAAGGTGCCCATGAGTGTCGTTGTTAACCGTTATGGTATGCATGTGCGTCAGGAAGTTCTCAACGAAATGACCCAGACCAGTTTTCGCGAGGCCATTGCAAAAAACGATATTCAACTGGCTAGTATGCCTCGCATTGAGCCTCAGTCGTCACAGACAGGCGAGGACTTTGAGTATGCAGCGGTTTTTGAAGTGATTGAGCGGTTTGATATTGCGCCTATTAAAGACATCAAAATTACCAAGCCTGTTGCAGAAATCACCGAGCAGAATATCGATAATATGCTGGAAAATCTACGCAAGCAACGTGCAGATTGGCAAACAGCTGACCGTGCCGGGGAAAAAAATGATCAACTAGTGGTTGATTTTCATGGGACAATCGAGGGCAAAGATTTTGAGGGCAATGAGGGTAGTCAAGTACCGATTGAACTGGGAGCTGATAAATTTATAGCCGGGTTTGAGGACCAACTATTAGGTGCCAAGGCCGGAGATGAGAGAACGGTCAAGGTGACCTTTCCAGATGACTATCATGCCAAGGACCTGGCTGGAAAAGAAGCAAGCTTTGAGGTCAAGATTAGCTCGGTATCTGAACCAGTACTTCCTGAGCTGGATGAAGAATTTATTCGCGGTTATGATGTGCCTGATGGAACAATAGAAAGTTTGCGCAAGGAGATTCGGGGCAGTATGCAGGACGAGCTTGAGCAGGCAATTCGGGGCAACATCAAGGAGCAGGTTATGACGGCATTGCTCACTGCAAATCCCGTTGAATTACCGCAGGCCAAGGTTGACGAGCAGATAGAGCTGTTAATGGCGCAGACTCGTGAAACACTGCAGAGTAAAGGTGCCCAATTCGGAGATGTTGAACTCGATCGTGTCATGTTTGAGGTGCAGGCCAAAAAACGCGTTGCATTAGGCCTGCTAACGGCGGAGATTATCAAGCAGCAGAATATGACCCCGGCACCGGATATTGTGCGCACCAAAGTGGAATCTGTTTCTGCGTCCTATGATAGCCCTGATGAAGTGGTTAACTGGTACTATGCAGATACGGAACGTCTCGCTTCTATTGAGGCCATGGTGCTCGAGGATCAGGTTGTTGATTGGGTTACAGAAAATGCTGATGTTGCAGAAGAGCAGACGACCTTTGATGCGATGATGAAAAACTTGCGCTGAACTTGGTAAGATGAAAAGTGTCTGAATTTTCAATGTCAAGACAAAAATAGTTGTTTTATAAAGGTATAATTAAAGCGTAGGGATCAAATGACCGATACGGATACTGTGAAAGAGGTGCAAGGAATGAGTTCAATGAATTTGGTTCCTATGGTAGTGGAACAAACGTCGCGGGGAGAACGTGCGTATGATATTTATTCACGTCTGCTAAAGGAAAGGGTTATCTTTCTGGTGGGCCCTGTTGAAGATCATATGGCGAATCTGATAGTCGCACAACTTTTGTTTCTAGAGTCGGAAAATCCTGATAAAGATATTCATTTATACATTAATTCACCAGGCGGTTCTGTAAGTGCCGGACTGTCCATTTACGACACGATGCAATTTGTCAAACCGGATGTTAGTACCATGTGCTTGGGACAGGCAGCAAGTATGGGTGCTTTGTTGCTATCGGGCGGCGCAAGTGGCAAACGATTTTCACTGCCCCATGCCCGAATAATGATACACCAGCCGCTGGGTGGTTTTCAGGGACAGGCAGCTGATATTGACATCCATGCCCGTGAAATCCTGCGTACCAGGGATCGATTGAATGATATCCTGGTGAAGCATACTGGGCAGCCTATTGAAAAGATTGAGGGTGATACAGACCGGGATTTCTTTATGTCTAGTGAAGAAGGTGTAGAGTATGGTCTGATAGACAAGGTTATGACGGATCGTCAAACTGCTTAGATGGTTAAATTCACTAGCCTCATTATAAAATTCTGGTGGGGTTAAAGTGAAGGTTACTCCGAACAATGTTAGGGTTACCACAAAGAATATAATGGATTGTGATTGTTGCAGGGACGATCAGCGTTAAATTTAAAACTGGCAGGGTAGGCTATGAGTGACGATAAGCGCAATAAAGGTGAAGACAGCGATAAGCTGCTGTACTGCTCTTTTTGTGGTAAAAGCCAACATGAAGTACGCAAGCTTATTGCGGGACCGTCTGTTTTTGTCTGTGACGAATGTGTGGAACTGTGTAATGACATCATACGCGAGGAAGTGCAGGAGAAATCAGCGGCGCTGAAGGGCAGCAAGTTGCCAGTTCCTCAGGAGATCAATGCGATTCTTGACGAGTATGTTATCGGTCAGACCAGAGCAAAAAAGGTTTTGTCTGTAGCCGTATACAATCACTATAAGCGACTGGAAGTCGGCGTAAAAAAAGACGATGTTGAACTTTCCAAGAGTAACATTTTGCTCATCGGGCCCACTGGTTGTGGGAAGACTCTGCTGGCTGAAACCCTGGCGCGCCTGCTCAGTGTCCCCTTTACAATAGCGGATGCCACAACACTGACAGAAGCAGGGTATGTGGGTGAAGATGTCGAGAACATCATCCAAAAGCTCCTGCAGAAGTGTGATTATGATGTCGAAAAGGCTCAAAGTGGTATTGTCTATATCGATGAAATCGACAAGATATCTCGTAAATCAGACAATCCTTCAATCACCCGTGATGTATCCGGTGAAGGGGTACAGCAGGCTTTATTGAAGTTGATCGAAGGCACAATTGCTTCCGTACCACCTCAAGGTGGACGCAAGCATCCTCAACAGGAATTTCTCCAGGTTGACACCTCTAATATCCTGTTTATCTGCGGTGGTGCTTTTGCTGGTCTGGATAAAATCATACGCGATCGTTCAGAGAAGGGTGGCATTGGTTTTTCTGCTGAAGTAAAAGGCAAGGATGAGGAAAGGAGTGTTGGCGAGATTTTATATACTGTAGAGCCGGAGGATCTGATTAAATATGGTCTGATACCTGAATTTGTAGGCCGTCTGCCGGTTGTGGCAACCCTGGAAGAGCTTGATGAGGAGTCATTGATCAGAATTCTAACCGAACCCAAAAATGCACTGACTAAACAATTTTCGAAACTTTTTGAAATGGAAGATGCGGAGCTGGAGTTTCGTGATGATGCCCTGGAAGCGGTAGCAATCAAAGCGATGGATCGTAAGACAGGGGCGCGCGGCCTGCGCTCCATACTTGAACATATTCTGCTGGATACCATGTATGAATTACCTTCGCTTGAAGGTGTCTCCAAGGTTGTTATCGATAGTGGTGTGATTGAAGGAGATTCAGATCCAATTATGATCTTCGATGGTGGAGAGAAGCAATTATCACTGGGCAAAGACTGAAGATCATTATTCACCATGTTCCATTCTCGGCAGCATCTTGCCGCCGTGTATCTCGCCCAAAAATAGTCGATAGTCCTCGTTATTCCTTGAAAAGGATCATGACCAGCCTCATATCCTTCTATTAGGAGCACGCTTGCACCATTAATTGTTAATCAATTTTAGTCCACTCAGACGATCGCTTGGGCCGGTTATGTAGTAGAGGAATAGGCTATGCCAAAAGATGAAAACAGTCCCGTATTAAAAAATAAGGATCAGCAGATTCTGCCAGTATTACCGCTACGGGATGTGGTTGTATACCCACACATGGTTATTCCCTTATTTGTTGGTCGTGAGAAATCTATTCAGGCATTAGATGCAGCAGTTGAAGCGGACAAGCAGATAATGTTAGTCGCTCAGAAGAGCGCTACCATGGATGAACCGTCTACAGATGATGTATACCAGATTGGCACTGTAGCGACGATTCTGCAGCTACTTAAGCTGCCTGACGGCACTGTCAAGGTCCTGGTAGAAGGGCTGGAGCGCGCTCAGATAGTGCGTTTCATCGATGCCGAAAAACATTTTTCCGCACAGATTGCAACAATGAAGTCTATACCTCCATCTGATCGGGAAGGTGAGGTCATGAGCCGGTCGGTGCTGGGTCAGTTTGAGCAGTATGTGAAGCTTAACAACAAGGTGCCACCAGAAGTGCTTTCATCTCTTGCGGCCATTGAGGATCCCAGCCGTCTGGGAGATACCATCGCTGCACATATGACTTTAAAGGTAGAGCAGCGACAAGCGCTGCTTGAGCTGCTGGAAGTCCAGCAGCGTCTTGAACGTCTGATGGTCCTTATAGAGTCCGAGCTTGACCTGTTGCAGGTAGAAAAAAGGGTTCGCGGGCGTGTCAAACGCCAGATGGAAAAGGGTCAGCGCGAATATTATCTGAACGAGCAAATGAAGGCGATTCAGAAGGAACTGGGTGAGCTCGAGGATGTTCCTAATGAAATTGAGGAACTGACTCAGAAAATCAATAAATCAGGAATGACCAAAGAGGCCAAAAAAAAGGTCAATTCTGAGCTCAATAAACTCAAGATGATGTCGCCGATGTCTGCCGAGGCGACAGTTGTAAGAAATTATATCGACTGGCTGGTAAGTGTACCCTGGAAAAAGCGTACAAAAATCTGTCGTGATCTGGCTAAAGCGGAAGACGTACTGGAAAAAGATCACTACGGCCTGGAGAAAGTGAAGGAAAGAATTCTGGAATACCTGGCTGTACAGCAGCGCGTTGAAAAACTGAAGGGCCCGATTTTATGCCTGGTAGGTCCACCGGGTGTCGGCAAAACATCATTAGGACGCTCAATAGCAAGGGCCACTAACCGAAAATTTCTTCGCATGTCTTTGGGCGGTGTTCGAGACGAGGCGGAAATCAGAGGGCACCGGCGCACCTATATCGGTTCAATGCCTGGAAAAATCGTTCAGAATCTTGTCAAAGCTGAAAGGCGAAATCCACTATTCCTGCTCGATGAAATCGACAAAATGGCAATGGATTTCAGGGGCGATCCTGCATCCGCGTTGCTGGAGGTACTGGATCCGGAGCAGAATAACGCATTCAATGATCATTATCTGGAGGTCGATTATGATCTCTCAGATGTCATGTTTGTCTGCACTGCCAATAGCATGAATATCCCGGCCCCCTTACTGGATCGGATGGAGGTGATCCGCTTGTCAGGATATACGGAGGATGAAAAGCGTAATATCGTTCAACGTTACCTGGTTACCAAGCAGATCAGTGCAAATGGACTCCGACAGGAAGAAATCACCATTACCGATGGTGCCATTCGCGATATTATTCGTTATTACACTCGTGAAGCGGGTGTGCGTAATGTTGAGCGAGAAGTTTCAAAAATCTGCCGCAAGGTGGTGAAAGAGATTTTGCTGGAGCCCACCAGGAAAAAAGCTCATATCAGTTCAAGAAACCTCAATAAGTATTTGGGTGTGAAACGTTTTCGTTATGGTTTGGCAGAGGAGCATGATCAAGTAGGTCATGTCACAGGACTTGCCTGGACAGAAGCAGGCGGAGAACTATTGACCATTGAAGGCACGGTAATGAGGGGCAAGGGAAAGCTGATGATTACCGGACAGATTGGCGACGTGATGCAGGAATCAGTTCAAGCAGCCATGACAGTGGTGAGAAGTCGCGCAGAGGTTCTCGATATTGACCCTGATTTTTATCAGAAACATGACGTTCACATCCATGTGCCCGAAGGCGCGATACCCAAAGATGGACCCAGCGCGGGGATAGGGATGTGTACAGCATTGGTTTCGGCGTTAACAGGGATACCCGTACGTGCCGCTGTGGCAATGACGGGGGAAATTACGCTACGCGGGGAGGTGTTACCCATCGGTGGTCTGAAGGAAAAGCTCCTGGCAGCACATCGGGGTGGTATTAAAACAGTGCTAATACCTGAAGAGAATGTCAGGGATCTTGTTGAAATACCAAAAAATATTAAACAGCATATTGAAATCAAACCGGTTAAATGGATTGATGAGGTATTGCAGGCAGTATTAGTACGCATGCCGGATCCCGCGATAAAAAATACACCCTCTGGTGAGGGGGTTATAGAAAACAAGGGCATCTCTAAACCGAAAAAGGGTGCTCAGATTCGACCACATTAAACAGTAGCATAAACCTGTATTGAAAAGAGCGCATTTTATGCGCTCTTTTTTCATTGAACGTGACACCAGCTTGACAAGGGTTGGAAGTGATTGGTATAAAGTCGCGGACATTGACTGGAACCAGCATCTATATCTCAGTCATATGCCTGGAAAATAACAGTTGTAATTATTTATGGGGGTATACAACGTGAACAAAGCTGAATTAATAGAAGCGGTGGCCGCATCAGCAGACCTGTCTAAGGTTGCTGCGGCGAAGGCTGTTGATGGAATGATGGCTGCAATTACCAAGTCCTTGAAAAAGGGCGACAATGTATCTTTGGTCGGATTTGGAGCATTTTCTGTTCGAAAACGTGCCGCTCGTAAAGGACGTAACCCTCAGACTGGCGAAGAAATCAAGATCAAAGCTTCCAAACTACCCGTCTTCAAGGCTGGTAAAGCACTCAAAGATGCCATAAAATAGCGGTCTCACATCACACAGGTGATCAAGGCATTGGGGTGCTTAGCTCAGCTGGGAGAGCGTCGCCCTTACAAGGCGAATGTCGGGGGTTCAAGTCCCTCAGCACCCACCAGGTCTATATAGGAGTGGTAGTTCAGCTGGTTAGAATACTGGCCTGTCACGCCGGGGGTCGCGGGTTCGAGTCCCGTCCACTCCGCCATAGAACGGGGTACATCATTCGTTATGAATGGTGTGCCCTTTTTTTACCGGCAATGGTTTACAACAGGCGCTCATTTCGACGCGCCCAACAAATTTCAAAATAGTCCATATTATGCTGCATTTTATTCGGGAACGTGCCAAGGGTTTTTTTGCATGGCTGATAGTCGGCTTGATCATTATTCCTTTTGCTTTTTTTGGGATCAATTCCTATTTCGATGGTGGTAGTGCAGACTCTGTCGTCGCCAGGGTAGATGGGGTAGAAATTACAACAAGTGAATTTCAACGGCTCTATGTCCGAGAAAGGACTCGCCGCCAGGAAATACTTGGTGGTAATACTGACCCTGCCTTATTGAATGATGTCCTGATAAAACGTGATGTGATAGACCGGCTTGTTAACTCTGCAGCAGTTACACAGAGCGCAATTGATGCGGGGCTTCGCATCAGTGACGCACAACTGCGCCAGGAAATAGTCCAGAACCAGCAGTTTCAGCGTGATGACCGGTTTGATGGTGAATTATACGCTCGCCTGCTGGGTAGTCAGGGATTGACGCAAGAGGGTTTTGAAGCCCAGATAAGGCAGGATCTGCTGGTTGGGCAATTGATCTCAGGAATTACCAGCAGCGAATTTGCGACAGAAAAGGAGCTAATAGAGTTTGCTGGCCTGGAGGGCCAGCAGCGTGACATCGGTTATATGATACTGACGGCTAAGGAACATATCGAAGATGCCACACCTACGGACGATCAGGTGATGACATATTACGAATCAAATCTGGATCGCTATGCAATAACTGAACAGGTTAGTGTCGAATATCTGGAGCTTTCTGCCCAGGATTTGATTGATAATATCGTGGTTGATGAGGCCGCACTGCGCAAGTTTTATGATGAGCAACAAGCAGATTTTACTGCGAACGATGAGCGGCAGGCCAGCCACATCCTCATCTCTGTTGATCCTGAAGCGGGCGAGAATTCAGACAAGGCGGCCCGTGACAAGGCATTTGCTGTGCTGGAAAAAATCAAGGCAGGTGAATCGTTCGAAGCGTTAGCTGAGACTGAATCCGATGATGTGGGTACCGCAGTAAATGGCGGAGATCTCGGGTTTTTCAGCCGCGGCATGATGGTTAAGCCCTTTGAGGATGCTGCTTTTTCCATGTCTGTCGGTGATGTTAGTGAACCTGTTAGAAGTGCATTTGGCTATCACATTATTAAACTGACTGATATCAAAGCGCAGAAAATCAAAACATTTGAAGAGATGCGTGACACACTTGAAAATGAATACCGTGAATTAAAGGCTGAAGAACAATTTTATGATATTGCCGACCAAATAGCTGACCTTACCTATGAGGCACCCGATACGCTTGAAGTTGCAGCGCAGGAATTGGGCCTCACAATTAAAATTTCCCCTCTATTTAGCCGGCACTCCGGTGATGGGATCGGCGCCAACCCAAAAATCAGGGTAGCCGCGTTTAGCCAGGATGTGTTAGAGGCCGGGAACAATAGTGAGCCGATAACCCTGAAGCCAGACCACCTGATTGTGCTGCGAATAAAGGAGCATCGTGCCTCATCACACCGTCCGCTTGAAGAAGTGCGAGATAAAATCGTCCAGAGTCTACAACGCGAAGCGGCTGAGGAAAAGGTCATCAGCAAGGGGCAGGAAATTGTGCAGCGCGCCACTTCTGGTGAACTTACCTCAGTACTGGCAAAATCCTTTAATAGCGAATGGCACGATACAGGATTTGTTGCCCGAGATGAAAGTAGTGTGCCCAGTGAGATCCTCAGGGCAGCATTCAGGATCAACAACCCCACTCAAGAAAAGCCAAGTATTGAAGGACTTGAAATGTCTTCAGGTGATTATGCTGTTATCTCTGTCAATGCCGTACGTAGTGCCAATAGGGAAGGCAAGAGCGAGGATGGGTCGGATGCTCTTGATCAGGAGAAAAATCTCATAATCCGAAAATATGGCTCTCAAGTTGGCAATAGCGTTCTTCAAGGGATCAAAAAGCGAGCCAAGATTGAGATTAACCAGAATAATCTCTAACCTGCCCCGAGCAAGCATAGTAGTTTAGGGTTCCTGTCTTTTTACAGCACAGAATTCTAGTGATCTACACCACCATTATTTTTACGCAATAATCGGTCTATTACCGCTGCCCCAACAGAATCTCCCCAAACATTGACCGAGGTTCGGAAACGGTCCAGGAACCAGTCCACTGCAAGCAATAAACCGATGCCTTCAAGGGGCAGGCCAACGGCATTTAAGACGATGATCATCGTAACCAGCCCAGCCTCGGGAATGCCAGCTGCCCCGATTGCCGCAAGCGTTGCAGTGATGAATACAACGACTTGTTGGCCTATCGTCAGATCGATGCCATAGGCCTGCGCGATAAACATGACAGCCGCCGCTTCATACAGTGCAGTGCCATCCATATTGACAGTGCTGCCTAGAGGGAGGACAAAACGTACCGCACGATCATCAACCTTATTTTCTCTGACGCACTCCATGGTTAAGGGCAACGTGGCGGAAGAGCTGGCGGTTCCAAACGCGGTAAACAATGCCCGTAGCATCCCGACAAGGTAGTCTAGTCCGCGCCCAGCGACGAAATATAAAATTAGCAACAGTACGATAAAGTGAATTGCCAATCCGCTTAAGACAGTAAGCACATGCCAGCCCACAGCCATTATTTCTGCCAGGAACTGCTCGCCACCGCCAGCTTTGCCGAGGCGGCCTGCAACCAGGGCGAAGATCCCGATGGGGGCAAAATACATGAGCCAGATAACCAGTTTCATCATGGCATCATTCACACCATTGAAAAACTCTATGACGTGGGTGCCGCGCTTCCCGATAGTTGTAAGCGCTGCAGAGAACAGGATAGAAAAGATAATCAGGGGTAGTAGCTGTGTGTCAGCAGCAGCGGCGATCAGATTGGGTGTGACAAGTGACAGCAGGATATCACTGACAGAGGTATCTCCCTTCGCCAGCACTTCTTGAGGTATTTCACTACTGCCAAATTCCAGCCCTGCGCCAGGTTGTATGATATTCACCATCACGAGCCCGATAAATACTGCAATCCCCGTTGTGGTGAAATAGTAGAGCAGGGTGGCGCCACCGATACGCCCTAGTTTACGTACATCCCCCAGTGAGGCAACGCCGCTGATGACTGCCGCGATAATGAGCGGGACGATCAGCATTTTCAGTGTGGTAAGAAAAAGGTCGCCTAGCCAGGCAACCTTCAGCATGGCGGGTCCCCATATCCAGCCCGCCATCACGCCAGCTAGAACGCCAATGACGATCAGGACCAACAGAATGATGGCATGTCTATGCGGCATTAGATGAGGTGCGACTAGTGATGATGCAGTGAATTAAGCTGTCAAATGCTATGGATTTATAGTTGTCCCATACCCGTCGTGTTGTAGCCTGAGTCAACATAGGTGATTTCACCGGTAATGCCACTGGCCAGATCAGAGCACAGAAATGCAGCGGTATTACCCACCTCTTCTATCGTAACATTGCGGCGTAAGGGCGAGTTTTTTTCTGAATAATCAAGAAATTTTCGGAAATTACTGATGCCAGCAGCCGCCAGCGTTTTTATCGGGCCCGCTGAGATAGCATTGACGCGAATACCATCCGGTCCCAAGTTCTGCGCCATATAGCGAACATTGGCCTCAAGACTGGCCTTGGCTGGTCCCATGACATTATAGTTGGGGATGGAACGATGTGCTCCCAGATAGCTCATGGTGAGCAGGGCGCCGTTACGCCCCTCCATCATATTACAGCCGGCTTTCGCCAGAGCGGCAAAACTATAGGAACTGATTTCATGCGCAAGCAGGAAGCCCTTGCGGGTCAGGCAATCGAGGTAGGGGCCGTCCAGTTCTTCACGCGGTGCAAATGCGACTGAATGTACAATGATATCGAGGTGATCCCAGTAATCATCAAGATGTTCAAAAACGTTATCGATTTCATCGTCTTTTGATACATCACAGGGTATGATGATGTCAGATTCGCATTCGGCCGCCAGTTTCCCAAGGCGGTCCTGTAGTTTCTCGTTCTGATAGGTAAAGGCTAGTTCAGCGCCTTCTCTGAACATTGACTGAGCTATCCCCCAGGCGATAGAGCGCTTGCTGGCTACTCCGACTATCAATGCGCGTTTACCTTTTAGAAATCCCATAGTTTTACCCTTTTCCTAAGTTACGAGTGATATGATTTTGTGTAATATGTGGGAACGCTGATCCATCAATACAACCTTGTATGAGCACTAATATACAGAACCGGGATGCTTCATGAATTTTTTGTTATTGTAATGGTATTTAACCTGATTAGAACAGTCTTTTGTTTAAGAATATAGCGGTATACCCGTGGGCGTCGAAGCTGCTTGAACTGATCAGCCGGGTCAATCTGGCGTTTTTCAAACCAGGTTGGCTGTTGTTACTGCTCATGTTGCTCTCCGCCTGCGACGGGCGACCGTGGAATAACCCCTATCCACGCGGGGAAGATGATCTGAACATCATGTATTCCTCTTTTTCGGAACGCCCCAAGCACCTTGATCCAGCTCAGTCCTATAGTGCTATGGAGTATCAGTTTATCGGCCAGATATACGAACCTCCCCTGCAGTACCACTACCTTAAACGTCCCTATAGCTTGATTCCATTGACTGCGGAAGAAGTACCGCGTCCACGCTTCTATGATGCTGCAGGTAATCAGATTGCCGATGATGGTGCGATAGAAGTGGCCTTTAGTGTCTATGATATCCATATTAAACCGGGCATAAAGTATCAGCCGCATCCCGCATTTGCCAAGGATAAACAGGGTAATTTTCTTTACCATAATCTTGGTAGGGATAAAATAGACAGCCTGTTTACCCTGGCGGACTTTACGCAAAGCGGCACACGGGAATTAGTTGCCGAAGATTATGTATATCAGATCAAACGGTTGGCACATCCCCGCCTGTTTTCCCCCATTTTGGGGGTGATGAGTGAATATATTGTTGGTCTGGCAGAATATTCAAAGACACTTGAAAAGGCCAATCGATCTCTTTCAGGAGATGGTACGACTAGGTATCTTGATTTGAACCGCTACCCCCTGAAAGGGGCTGAAGTGATTGATCGCTATACCTACCGCATCACGGTCAAAGGTAAATATCCACAATTAGTATACTGGCTGGCCATGCCGTTTTTTTCGCCAGTACCCGTCGAGGCGGATATTTTCTACTCGCAGCCTGGTATGGCGGAAAAAAATCTTACCTTCGATTGGTATCCAGTCGGGACTGGCCCCTACCAATTGACAGTCAATGATCCGAACCGGAAGATGGAACTGGTACGTAATCCTAACTTTCATGGTGAAACCTACCCGAGTGAGGGCGGAGATGGGGATGCCAGTCTTGGTCTGCTGAAGGATGCCGGAAAAGCATTGCCGTTTATTGACAGGGTCGTCTACAGTCTGGAGAAGGAAAATATCCCTTTGTGGAACAAATTTCTGCAGGGTTATTACGACACCTCCGGCATCAGCTCAGACAGTTTTGATCAGGCCATCAGTATTGGAAGCCGTGGCGATATCGCGCTCACTGAGGATATGAAGGAAAAGGGTATTCGCCTGCAGACTGCAGTCAATGCATCAATTTACTATATGGGTTTTAATATGATGGACCCGGTGACCGGGGGGTACGGTGAGAGGCAGCGTAAACTGAGACAGGCTATTTCCATTGCCCTGGATTACGAAGAGTATATTTCTATTTTTGCCAATGGACGTGGTATTGCCGCCCAGGGCGCTATCCCGCCAGGTATCTTTGGGTATATCCCCGGACAGGCCGGCATCAATACTTACGTCTACAACTGGATCAATGGACGCGCTGTGCGCAAATCGATTGCGGAAGCGCGCAAACTATTGGCTGAGGCGGGATATGAAAACGGTGTTGATCAGAAAACCGGCAAGCCGCTGGTACTACATTTTGATGTCACTGCAGGCGGCCCTGATGACAAGGCCCGCATGGACTGGTACAGAAAGCAGTTTCAGAAACTCGATATTCAATTGCTTGTCCGCAATACCGACTACAACCGCTTTCGTGACAAAATGCGCAATGGCAATGCTCAGATCTTCATGTGGGGCTGGAATGCGGATTATCCGGATCCGGAAAATTTCTTTTTTCTCCTGTACGGTCCAAATGGCAAGGTCAAGTATTTTGGTGAGAATGCGGCGAATTACGATAGCGCTGAATTCAACCAGCTGTTTGAAAAAATGAAAAACATGGAGAATAGTGAACAAAGACTGTTGATTATCGAAGAAATGAACGAGATAGCGCGCCGCGATTCACCCTGGATATGGGGTTTTCATCCCAAGAGCTTCTCCCTCTATCACAGCTGGTACTATAATGCCAAGCGCAATCTGATGGCGAATAATACACTGAAATACAAGCGTATCGATCCTGAGCTGAGGAAAGAAAGACGTGCCCAATGGAACCAGCCGGTATTGTGGCCGCTGGCGATCCTGGCATTATTCCTGTTGGCGGTGATTGTGCCTGCTGTCATGACCTATATTCGACGGGAACACCAGGCACCAAAGATACGCAGGGCAATATCACCTTGACGGAGTACTGGATATGCTGGCCTACATAATCCGTCGCCTGTTATACGCGATCCCTATCCTGATCGGCGTCAACCTGATTACCTTCATGCTGTTTTTTATTGTTAATACGCCTGATGATATGGCTCGCATGCAACTGGGCATGAAACATGTCACGCCGCAGGCCATTGAAAAATGGAAGGCAGAACGGGGGTATGACAAACCTGTGTTGTACAATCAGGCGGAGAATGGCATGGCTGTAATAACTAATACCATTTTCTATGAGAAATCCCTGCGCCTGTTTGTTTTTGAATTCGGGTTTGCCGACGATGGCCGCGATATTGCTCATGATATCTATCAGCGTATGTGGCCAAGCTTGGCCATTGCGCTACCCATTTTGATATTCGGTTTGTTGACCAATATTACAGTAGCGATGCTGCTGGCTTTTTTCAGGGCAAGCTATATCGATGTGGCGGGGGTGATTACCCTGGTTGGCCTGATGTCCATTTCCTCGCTGTTTTATATCATCAGCGGGCAATTTTTAATAGGTAAACTGCTTCATCTGGTGCCTATCTCCGGCTATGACACGGGGTTGAATGCCCTGAAGTTTATCGTGCTGCCGGTATTGGTAGCCCTCTTGTATGGGATCGGCTCGGGAGGACGCTGGTACCGAACAATATTTCTGGAAGAGATCGGCAAGGATTATGTCAGGACGGCAAGGGCGAAGGGGCTGAGCGAGCGCATTGTCTTGTTCAGGCATGTTCTGAAGAATGCCATGATCCCTATTTTGACCGGTGTGGTCGTCCTGTTGCCGTTGTTGTTTATGGGCAGCCTGATCCTGGAATCATTTTTTGGCGTGCCCGGTCTGGGTAGTTACGTCATCGATGCCATCAGGGCGCAGGATTTTGCCATCGTCAGGGTGATGGTTTTTGTAGGATCTATTTTATATATCATCGGCCTGATCCTGACTGATATATCGTACACCTTCGTAGATCCACGGATACGACTGTCATGAGTGTGGCTGCATCAGGGTTAGTATTAGCTTCTTGTCTTCCCTGCCAGGATCAGTCTGGAATGGTTTTGTATGCTGGCTGAAAATATTGCCTATTTTTCAAGCCTGAAACCGGTCCTGCTATGGACAGATGCGCTGGTTTTCATACTGGCGATAGTGATTATTGGATTCGCCTGGTATGCGCATGGCAAGGAATATTTGCAGGCGCCCTGGCGCAAGGTATTTACCAGCCGCACAGGTATGGTGTCCGTAGTTGTCATCGCGGTTTATACGACGGTGGCATTACTTGATTCCATTCACGTTCGTGAGGCCCTGGAAAACAAAGGCGATCAGGAAGAGATCTATTACAGCGTGAATGTGATCAGTTTCCTGGATCTTGCGCTTGGCCCTCTAAAAAATCAGGCTGAGAAAACTTATTCGGCACCTTTTGCAACCCATCTATATGCAAAGGAAACCGTCGAACTTCCTGGTGGCGCGAATATCCGGTTATATCCAAGATTGAAATACGGCGGTGCACATCTGGAAAATCCAGTGCAGGACAAATCACGGGATATCATGGTGCGTGGCTTATCTGGACTGACAGCAGGCCTGTTGCTATGGGTAATACTAGTGGCCTGTTTTATCTGGAAACTGGCACGGTATGACCGCGCCGGGTTTATGATGACTTTTAAGAATATCCTGCATGGTAGGTGTAGGGCACCGTGGCATGTGATGTTATTGACAACAGGAATGATCCTGGCGCTGATAGCCATGGTCATTAGCCTGGCTGGTCACTACCATATATTTGGGACCGACAAGGTGGGGCAGGATGTCCTGTACCAGACCATTAAAAGTATCCGTACTGCATTGGTTATCGGTACACTGACAACCCTGGTGATGCTGCCTTTTGCGCTGATGCTCGGCATCATGGCCGGCTATTTTCGTGGTTGGATTGATGATCTCATCCAGTATCTTTATACCACACTGAATTCCATACCAGGCGTATTGCTCATTGCATCGTTTATTCTCATGTTACAGGTCTATATCGATACCCACCCGGATCTGTTCGACACCGATGCTTCGCGTGCCGATATGCGCCTGCTGTTTCTGTGTATTATTCTGGGTGTGACCAGTTGGACGGGGCTTTGCCGTTTGCTGCGTGGTGAGACTATGAAGATGCGCACTGCCGAATTTATTCAGGCAGCATCAGCTTTTGGTGTCAGGCATTCCCGTATCATGAGCCGTCACTTGCTGCCCAATGTCATGCATATAGTTTTAATTACCGTAGTACTTGATTTCAGTGGGCTGGTCCTGGCAGAGGCTGTGCTATCGTATGTGGGAGTCGGTGTAGATCCTTCGATGCATAGCTGGGGAAATATGATTAACAGCGCGCGCCTGGAAATGGCCCGTGACCCTATGGTGTGGTGGTCATTGCTGGCAGCATTTGTATTTATGTTTATCCTGGTGTTGGCAGCCAATCTGTTTTCAGATGCGGTGCGCGATGCCTTTGACCCCAGAGTGAAGAACCGCTAACAGGGCCGAGCAGAGTTATGTCTGATATTTTACTAAGCATCAAAGGTCTGAGTACGCATTTCGATACACAGGACGGACTAGTGCGTGCTGTTGATGATGTCAGTTTCGATATCCATCGTGGCGAAACTTTCGCCTTGCTGGGTGAATCCGGTTGTGGAAAATCAATGACATCCCTGTCTATCATGCGTCTGGTTCCAGAGCCGGCGGGACAGATCGTGGCCGGACAAATTCTGCTTGATGGTCATGATCTGATGAGCCTTTCGGAATCCGGGATGCGTCGTATACGCGGTAGCCGTATTGCGATGATTTTTCAGGAGCCGATGACTTCACTGAATCCGGTAATGTCGATTGGAGAACAAATCGCTGAAACAGTCAGACAGCACCGGCGCTTGAACGGCAGTGGTGCAAAAAACGTCGTGCTGGAGCTACTGAATGCGGTGGGCATTCCTGATCCCCGGCAACGTTATGATGAATACCCTCACCAACTCTCTGGCGGAATGAAGCAGCGCGTCATGATTGCCATCGCGCTGGCTGGAGAACCCGATTTGTTAATTGCCGATGAGCCAACGACCGCGTTGGATGTCACCATTCAGGCCCAGGTACTGGCCTTGCTGGGAGATCTGCAAAAGAAAACCGGCATGGCAGTGCTGCTCATCACCCATGACCTGGGAGTTGTGTCAGGCATGGCCGATACAGTTGCTGTGATGTATGCCGGGCAGATTATCGAGCTGGGAGAAAAGGAGGCTTTTTACAAATCGCCACAGCATCCCTACAGCCAGAAATTGTTCGACTCTCTGCCGGATGTCAATAAACGTGATCAAAAACTGGCTATTATTCATGGGGCAGTGCCCTCTCTGGCCCGTACCTTCAAGGGGTGTCGCTTTGCCGAGCGCTGTGATTTTGCCTGGGATCTCTGTCATGAAACTGAGCCTCAATGGGCTACGTCCAGTACCACACAACGGGTGAGATGCCACTTGCTGGACCCGAGTTATGCTGCTATCGCACGTACTAAATCTCTACCCAGTGAGCCAATGCCACCCCCGGGTAGTTATCCCCCTGGGCGGGGCACAGGTACCTCAGAGGGCGCACAGGGCCATTCACAGGGGGTAAAATCTGGACCGCTGCTCGAGGTTGAAGAGATCAAGGTTCACTTCCCCGTTCGGAAAGGGCTTTTCAAGCGTACTGTTGGTCATGTATACGCCGTTGATGGTGTCACATTGAATATCGGGAAAGGGACTACTGTAGCCCTGGTTGGCGAGTCAGGCTGCGGCAAGACGACCATCGGCAAGGCGATCCTGCAATTGATTCGTCCAACCGCCGGCAATGTTCGCTTTGAAGGCGAAGAGTTAACCCAACTCAGAGGGGAAGCCCTGCGCCGCCGTCGCTCTGATTTTCAGATTATTTTCCAGGATCCCTTTTCATCCATGAATCCGCGCATGATGGTGAATGAAATTATTCAGGAAGGGATGATCGCATTGGGAATCGAAAAGGATGCCCGGCGCCGTGAGTCTCGAGTCGATGCACTTTTGGCCCATGTCGGGTTGCCGAAAGAGGTCAAAAATCGCTACCCCCATGAGTTTTCTGGCGGCCAGCGTCAGCGTATTTGTATTGCCCGCACGCTGGCCGTAGAACCCAAACTGATTATTTGCGATGAACCCACCAGTGCGCTGGATATTTCCGTGCAGGCCCAGATTCTCAACCTGCTGAAGCAGCTGCAAAACGAATTGGGACTGTCATATTTGTTTATCACTCATA
>QIGV01000136.1 GCA_003230085.1 Gammaproteobacteria bacterium | reverse complement strand
GCGCAAAAAATATCTAATCATGGATTGATGCGGGATGTGGCCCTGCATTCAACTAAGGAAAAACAATCGTTGACTCTATGATGATTGCCCCAAAGCGGATAACTCACGGTGGATAAGGTCTGAGTCGCCAAGATTCAACTCCATCAGGCGTTTTAGGTGAGAAATACTTTCTACATCAATATCCAGGCACTCAAAGCCGATGTTATTTTCCTCAGTGTGAGCAATTGCAACTACCTCCATGCAAATCACAATATCGGCGTTTTCGCCCAGTTCAATGTTGATGCTGAATTTGTCTCCAGGGCTTATCTCCCATCCGTCCGGGCGGGTTACCAATGCTCCTTTCAGGGAGACATCGATTAACTGTGTCTGCCATGTTTTTGATGGGCTATTAATAATGACACGGGAATCATGAATAACGCGGGTAAAGCGGCGCTTGTTTTCAGTCGTCTCAGTCATAACATTTCTCCACTTTGCACGCGTGAATCAAGATTTAATGAACAGGTTATGCAATATTCGCTCATAAATCAAAGAAAGTTGCTCCAGATCATCGACCCTGACGCATTCATTCAGTTTGTGAATCGTGGCATTCACAGGCCCCAACTCGGCTACCTGGGCGCCGGTGGGCGCAATGAATCTACCATCCGAGGTGCCGCCATCCGTGGAGAGCCTGGTGATCAAACCGGTTGATTCCTGAATTGCCTGGCGCATTGCGTTGACCAGTGTCCCGGGCTGAGTCAGGAAGGGCAAGCCCGACAATTTCCAGGTGACTTCATAATTTAACTGGTGCCGGTCAAGAATGGATTCAACGGTTTCCTTGAGTTGGGCCTCAGTTGTTTCCGTTGAATAACGAAAATTGAATAGTGCCTCCAGGTCACCGGGTATGACATTGTCCGCGCCAGTGCCGGATTTAATGTTCGATATCTGGAATGAAGTGGGCGGAAAAAATTCATTACCCTCGTCCCATTGAAAGGCACACAGTTCTGCCATGGCCGGTGCAAACAGATGAATCGGATTGCTTGCCAGGTGAGGGTAGGCGATATGTCCTTGCGTACCATGAATGAGCAGCTTTCCGCCCAGCGAGCCACGTCGACCGTTTTTGACCACATCACCGACCTGATCGCTGCTGCTGGGTTCGCCAACCAGGCACCAGTCAATGCATTCATCCCGATCCACGAGTGTTTTAATGACCTTCCTGGTGCCATCCACACTGGGGCCTTCTTCATCGCTGGTGATGAGAAAGGCAATAGAGCCTTTATGATCGGCATGGTGGGCCAGAAAACGTTCGCAGGCGGTAATCATGGCAGCCAGACTACCCTTCATGTCAGCAGTACCGCGCCCGTACAGGTATCCGTCGCGTATCTCGGGCTTAAATGGATCAGAGTCCCATTGTTCCAGCGGACCGGTCGGCACCACATCGGTATGTCCAGCAAATGCCAACAAAGGCGCTTTCTCGCCATGCCGCGCCCAAAAATTATCCACCTCGCCAAATCGCAAGTGTTCAATTTCAAAACCCAGCTTCTCCAGCCGCGCAATCATAATGCCCTGACACCCCGCATCCTTCGGCGTGACCGAAGGACACGCAATCAATTCCATCGCAAGATCAAGCGTCGCAGACATTATCTTTTACTTCCTCTTTCATCTTTTCTCTTTACTCTGATATTAAATATCCCTGAGCAGTTCATTGATGCCCACCTTGCTGCGGGTTTTATCATCAACTTGCTTGATGATAACCGCGCAATACAGGCTGTGACTGCCGTCCTTTGAGGGTAGACTGCCGGGTACAACAACAGCGCCTGCAGGCACTTTCCCGTAGGCGATTTCGCCTGTGGTGCGATTGAAAATCTTGGTGCTTTGACCAATATAGACTCCCATGGAGATGACTGCGCCTTCCTCAACGATGACGCCTTCTACAATTTCAGAACGGGCGCCAATGAAACAATTGTCTTCAATAATAGTGGGATTGGCCTGCAGGGGCTCAAGTACGCCTCCAATACCTACGCCGCCAGATAAATGCACATTCTTGCCTATCTGTGCGCATGAACCTACAGTCGCCCAGGTGTCCACCATAGTGCCACTGTCTACATAGGCGCCAATATTGACATAAGATGGCATCAGAACCACGCCAGATGCAATATAGGCGCCGCGGCGGGCGGCCGCAGGTGGGACGACCCGGATGCCACTCTCCCTGAAATCGCGGGAATTGCTGTCACTGAACTTTGAGCGCACCTTGTCGTAATAATTGGTAAAACCGCCCTTCATGAAGGTGTTATCCTCGATCCGAAAGGATAGCAACACCGCTTTTTTGAGCCATTGGTTGACGACCCATGCGCCATCCTGTTTTTCAGCAACTCTCAATTGTCCACTGTCAAGCTGACCGATCACTGTGCTGACAGCCTCCTTGACATGGGTATCGACATGACGTGGCGTGATTTCAGCACGGTGCTCAAAGGCTTCTTCGATAATGGTCTGCAGCTTATTCATTAGGTGTTCTCCATAGATGATGATTGATTGATAAAGTCGCAGATGTGGTTGGCTGCCTGGGTGCATTCCTCCATAGAGGCAACCAGTGCGATGCGAACATGGTGACAGCCAGGGTTAATACCCTGGTTTTCCCGGGAAAGAAAGCTGCCGGGCAAAACGGTGATATTTTTTGCGGCATATAGCTCGCTTGCAGAGTGCACATCATCTGCTCCCAGGTCAGGCCATAAATAAAATCCGCCTTCAGGCTGTCGTACCTTCATCACCGGCTCAAGTATATTACAAACAGCGCTAAATTTATTCTGATACAATTCGCGATTATTGCGTACATGCGTCTCATCATTCCAGGCGGCAATGCTTGCGGCCTGGGTATATGGTGACATGGCACATCCATGATAGGTGCGGTAGCGAAAGAACTTTTCGATCAGGTGCGTATCACCGGCGACAAATCCTGATCGCATACCGGGGACGTTGGAGCGCTTCGACAGGCTATGAAAAACGATACAGTGACGGAAGTCGGTATTGCCTGCTTTGACTGCGGCTTCAAGTAATCCGGGCGGCGGCGTGTTTTCACTGGGGTAGATTTCGGAGTAGCACTCATCCGAGGCAATGACAAAGTCATAATGATCTGCCAGCTCAATCAGCTTGACCAGATAATCGATACCCATGACCGCGCCAGTGGGGTTTCCTGGGGTGCAGATATAAAGTAGTTGGCAGCGCTCCCAGGCCGATGCAGGCACAGCGTCAAGATCGGGCAGCCATGCTGTTTCAGCAGTGGTATTGAGGTAAAAGGGTTCAGCGCCAGCCAGCAAGGCTGCGCCTTCGTAAATCTGGTAAAAGGGGTTGGGCATCATAACCAGGGATTCGGTGTTTCGATCGACCAGGCACTGAGCAATAGAAAACAAGGCTTCACGGGTGCCGTTGACAGGCAATATCTGTAGATCAGGGTCGATCAATCCCTGCTGTAGTGAAAAGCGCCGAGTCAGCCAGCGCATGATTGTCTCTCTCAGCGTCAGTGAGCCCCGGGTAGCGGGATATTGCGCCAGTCCATGGAGATGGGTAATGATTTCTTCTGCGATAAAGGCAGGCGGCGACTGCTTGGGTTCGCCGATGGAAAGGTTGATCTCGGGTAAGTTTGCAGGCGCTTGTATCCCTGCCTTCAGTCCGGCGAGTTTCGCGAAGGGGTAGGGTTGTAGCTTGTCCAGGCCAGGGTTCATTGATTGTTATGTGTATGAGAACATTGTTCGTATAAGGTTAACCAGCAAAGTATAAGTCATCCATCGATGTCATCCAAACCGCATATTGCCATCTATCCTGTTGCATGCCTGTTATTCAGCGCGACCTTATGGGGTGTTTTCTGGTATCCGCTACGGGTGCTGGATCAGAACGGGCTGGTGGGCTTGTGGTCGACCTTCATTATTTACGGGGCTGCGCTCACTATCTCTATTCCGGCCCTGTGGTCCAAACGCCGTGGCTTCCAGGAACCTGCCCTGTTGCTGTACCTGGCCTGCGCCAGCGGTTGGACCAATGTCGCTTTTATCCTTGCGGTCATTGAGGGCAATGTGGTTCGCGTCCTGTTACTGTTTTATCTTGCACCTATCTGGACGGTTATACTGGGGAAATATTTCCTGGGTGAAACCCTGTCGCCGCTCTCCCGCTTTACCCTGGGTCTCGCCATGACGGGCGCAGTGATTATGTTATGGGATCCATCATCCGCACTCCCCTGGCCGAGAGATGCCACGGACTGGTTGGCGATTTCTGCCGGGTTCGCCTTTGCCGTATCAAACGTGCTGGTGCGGAAAACTCAACAAGTCTCGGTCTGGATCAAGGCCATCGTTGCCTGGTGGGGGGTGGTCGTGCTCGCCGGTATTATTATCGTAGTGACTACGCTGCCTGTTCCGGCAGTATATCCAGGCGTTATTCTGTCTGCGGTGGGCATTGGTGCTATTGGTATTGTCCTGATGACCCTTGCAGTCATTTATGGCGTGAGCCACATGCCGGTTCACCGCTCTGCAATAATTCTGTTATTCGAGCTGGTTGCCGGCGCTCTGTCTGCACAGTGGTTGACAGATGAGGTTGTGCAGCCCAATGAATGGTTGGGGGGTGCCATGATAATCATTGCAGCCGTGGTAGCCGCGCGTGGATCCTTGAAGAAAGGACTGAGTCCTTAGTCCCCAGTCCTTTTTTTTACGATAATAACCATGGCGGAAATCACGCCGGCAATAGCGCCGTAGAGATGAGCATCCACCAGTACGCTCCCGCCAGCTAGAGACGCTGATCCCGGCAGGGGCCCATAGCGTTGCTCCCAAGCCAATTTTCCGATAATAAAAACCAGCAAGAGACTCTCAGCGCGGTAGCCCTTATAGATACTGATTATGGCACCAACCAGAAACATGCCATGCAGCACCCCGGATAACCCGACATACCAGCGGATTTGAGGGTTGAAGATCAATAGACCGAGACTGATCACTGCTGCACTGGCCAGTATCACTGTGACCCAGGCCCTTATTGACAGCAGGCGCCCGAACAGTGCCCAGATGAGTATCAGGCCGGCAATATTCATCAGGAGGTGTTTCCA
The DNA here is from genome assembly GCA_003230085.1 of Gammaproteobacteria bacterium. Lineage (GTDB taxonomy): Bacteria > Pseudomonadota > Gammaproteobacteria > SZUA-140 > SZUA-140 > SZUA-140. Next base: position 14,730 of record QIGV01000136.1, on the reverse strand, counting down.
GCCGAGGTGGGTAATATGGGCCGTAAAGATACGCCAGACCTCGCCTGCCAAAATGCTATCCCTGTCGTATCGCAGCCACTGTGTCAGTGGCTCCCCACCCAGCGCCGCCATGACGGCGAGTATTGTCAATACGCCTGGCAGCGCAAAGAATGTCATCAGAGGTCTTATATCAGTCTTATGCTCTTCTGCATTCATGCTTTACCAATGAATTTGAAGATAGCCGTGCGCAGTTCATCAAACTGGTGGCTCTCCTCCAGGGGGCGATTCTCCTGGTCGGTGATAAAAAAGATGTCTTCGACTTTTTCTCCGAAAGTGACTATTTTCGCATTGTGAATTCTAACGTTGCATTCAATAAAGGCGCGACTGACCTGTGCCAGTAGTCCAGGTCTGTCTGTGGCAATTAACTCGGCTATGGTGTAGCGGTTATGCTGATCGCAGCTGAACAACACCTGGGTTTCAATAGAAAAATGTTTGAGCTGCCGTGCGGGACGGCGTGAAATTTTCATCGAGTCAAGATTGGTGCAGGTAAGATGCTGTTTCAGATTCAGGACGATATCCTGAATGCGATCAGGATTATGTATCGTGCTACCCATGCTGTCCAATACGATAAAGGTGTCCAGGGTGAAACCAGTGTTGGTGGTGAAAATGCGGGCATCGACAACATTCAGCCCCATCTGATCGAGTGCCATGGCGGTGATGGCAAAGAGGTGAGTTTGGTCCTGCGCATAAATAAATATTTCTGTACCTCCCCGCAATGTTTCATCCCTGATAACAATACGGGGTAAGTCAGTATTAGTGGAATTGAGTATTGTGTGGGTGTGCCACGCGATTTCATCAGGCGAATGACGTAAAAAATAGCCGTCATTCAGACTGTGCCACAGGTTTTTAATATCCGAGATCTCTGTGTCGCCTAGTAGCTGCAGCGCCTCCGCCTGGTTTTCCCTGACATACAGCGCTTTTTCTACGGGTTGTTCCAGGCCACGTTTCAGTTGGGCGCGGGTAGAATTATAGAGATTTTTCAGCAAGGCATCCTTCCATCCGTTCCATATGGACGGGTTGGTGCCACGAATATCGGCGACAGTTAACAGGTACAGGTGATCAAGATGCAGTTGATCCATGACCAATGTGGCAAATTCCGATATCACTTCCGGATCACTGATGTCCTTGCGCTGGGCGGTGGTAGACATGATGAGATGATTTTTAACCAGCCAGGCCACCAGGCGGGTATCAAATTCACCAAGACCGTGATGACGACAGAATGCTGTTGCATCCTGTTCACCCAGTAAGGAATGGTCACCGCCGCGTCCTTTAGCAATATCATGCATCAGAGCGCCGAGATAGAGGATTTCAAGTTTGGGGATGGTGTGAATCAATTGACTGCAGAACGGAAGCTCCTGAGCGAATTCAGGTACCGTAAAACGCCTCACATTCCTCAATACCATCAGGATATGATCATCCACGGTATAGACATGGAACAGATCAAACTGCATTTGCCCCACGATCTTTCCGAATGCAGGGAAGTATGCAGCAAGAATGCCGTAACGATTCATGCGTCGCAACTCATGGGTGATACCCTGGGGTTGACGCAGGATTTCCATGAACAGACTGCGGCAGCGCAGGTCACTACGGAAGGTATCATCGATAAGATAACGGTGATTGCGAATCAGGCGGATCGTAGCAGCCCTTACGCCCTTGATTTGTGGCCTTTGCTCCAGATGGAGAAAGATTTCCAGTAAGGCAAAGGGGTAATGTTTGAAGACATTGGCATGGGTGACTTCGATAAAATCATTGCATATTCTGAAGCGTTTGTTGATAGGCTGCAGGTCGACAGTCTTATCCTGATACAGGATGGCTTCCTGGAAGTGTTGCAGTAACATTTCATTGAGACGGCTGAGTTCGGTGATGGTGCGGTAGTAATCCTTCATGAAGTGCTCTACCGCCCGGTGATGTTCATCGTCCTGGTAAGCAAACATTTCCGCCAGCACTGTTTGATAATCGAACAGCAGACGGTTTTCGCCGCGTTTTGTGTGAATATGCAGGGCAAAACGGACTTTCCAGAGAAATGTTTGCCCCGTATTCAGATCCTGGTATTCCTGTTCCGTTAGAAACTGGTGTTTGACCAGGTCTTGTAGACTGGTTGCGCCGAAATGACGTTTTGCTACCCAGGCGATATTCTGGATGTCTCGAAGCCCGCCGGGACCTTCCTTTACGTTAGGCTCCAGATTGTAGGCGGTGTCATGATATTTCTGGTGGCGCTTATCCTGTTCCTGGAGTTTCGCAGAAAAGAACCTGTCAACAGGCCAGATATTGTCGGCGGAAGTGCCTGTGCGCATCTCCTCATAGAGGGGCTGATCCCCGATCAACAGCCGGGATTCCATAAGATTGGTGATCACGGTAATGTCCTGGCTGGCATTTTCGATGCATTCGTCTACCGTCCGTACACTGTGGCCAATTTCCAACCCCAGGTCCCACATAAATGCCAGGAATTTCTCGATAGCGTTCTGGAAATAATCGTGACTGTCAGGCTTAATCAGGATAAGCAGATCAATATCGGACGCCGGGTGTAATTCGCCGCGCCCGTAACCACCCACGGCAACCAGGGCGCTACCCGGATCATCAGTTTGAAAAAAATGCTTCCAGGCGCGAATCAAGAGCACATCGATTACATGGGCACGCTCCTGAACAAGTAGTGTGACAGGTGTGCCACCCAAGAAATGCTCACGTAGAGCATCGTTCGCAGATTTCAGTGCTTGACGGTAAGCGGGTAGCGGTGATTTTTCCTGCTTCAGCGTTTCTTCAAATTTATCGTGAGAGAATAATTGCATCTTGATATGGCGATATGAGGTGTTGAATTAGTAGTGGAAGTGGACATCCTGCCATAGTTTCATATGCCATGGCCAGGCAGCTGGGTTAACACTTCATAGCCATCATCGGTGACGAGAATGGTATGTTCCCACTGTGCTGACAGGCTACGATCCTTGGTGATAACCGTCCATTGATCGGGTAAAACCTTAACGTGGCGTTTCCCGGCATTGACCATGGGCTCTATCGTAAAAATCATGCCTGGCTCAAGGGCGATGCCAGTGCCGGGCTTGCCATAATGCAGTACCTGGGGTTCCTCATGAAATTCCAGGCCGATACCATGCCCACAGTATTCTCTTACAATGGAGGTATTGCAGGATTCGGCATGTCGTTGAATGGCATATCCAATATCACCCAGATGGATGCCAGGTTTGACCATTTTGATACCTATGCGCAGACATTCATGGCTGATACGGATAATGCGCTTAGCGATGACCGAGGTCTCTCCGACCATGAACATTTTGCTGGTATCGCCGTGAAAGCCATCTTTGATCACAGTAATATCGATATTGATAATATCACCGGGTTTGAGTGCCCGCTTCCCCGGAATCCCGTGACAAACCTGGTGATTGACGGAGGTGCAGATAGATTTTGGAAAGCCATGATAATTGAGAGGGGCGGGTATGGCCTGTTGCACGGTGATGATATAGTCGTGACAGATCTGGTCTAGTTCATTGGTCGTAATCCCGGGCTTGACATAGGGGGCGATCATTTCGAGCACTTCGGCTGCAAGATGCCCAGCAATACGCATTTTGTCTGTTTCTTCGGGTGTCTTGATATGTATGGCCATAATTTATAGATTTCGATACGTCGCCGATCGAGCAGTCTAACTTGTTTAAGGAATTCAATGCAAAGCCACACGATTCACAGGCGTTTTCCTTAATTATTGTGATGGTTTACAGATTATGGTATAAACGCGCCCTTAGTATTGAAATTCTAACTTTTTATTAACGACACACATACACCGACACATCTATCTGGGTGCCCGAAAGGGTGGATATATGGGGTGTATGGAGGCCTAACCCGAAAAGGAGAAGTAAGACCATGTCTAACGTAACCATGCGTCAGATGCTGGAAGCTGGTGTGCATTTTGGACACCAAACCCGTTTCTGGAATCCCAAAATGGCTCCCTATATCTTTGGGGAGCGTAGTAAAATTCATATTATTAATCTTGAGCAGACCCTCCCCTTATTCAAGGAGGCAATGAACTTTGTTGGTAGCCTTGCGACCAATAAAGCGCAGATCCTGTTTGTAGGCACTAAACGAGCAGCCCGGGAAACCATTCGGGAAGAAGCGCTTCGTTGTGGAATGCCCTATGTGGATCAGCGCTGGATGGGCGGTATGCTGACCAACTACAAGACGCTGAAATTATCTATACGGCGCTTGAAAGATCTTGAAGTCATGTTTGCGGATGGTTCAGTGGACCGCCTTAATAAGAAAGAAGGGCTTGGTTTGAGACGCGAACTGGATAAGCTGGAGCGCAGCCTGGGTGGTATTAAGGACATGAATGGTTTGCCTGACGCCTTATTTGTTGTTGATGTAGGCCATGAAAAGATTGCAGTTAATGAGGCAATCAAGATCGGCATCCCGGTTATTGGTATTGTTGATACCAATAATAATCCTGCCAATATTGATTATGTTGTGCCGGGTAATGATGACGCTATCCGATCAGTTAAATTGTATGTCAGTGCTGCTGCCGATGCGATTTTAGAAGGACGCGCAACCTTAGCGCAGCTTGCGGGGCAGGATGATGACTTTGTCGAAGTCGATGGTGATGATGCTTCAGCGGCACTGACTGAAAAGGGGGCGAAGCCTGCAAAACCAGCCAGGAAGGCTACAAAAAAAATTGCGGTGAAGAGCAAGCCAAAGGCTGTTGCCAGTAAGAAAGTTGCTGAAGCTGAGGCAGTTAGCGATGACGATGCTCCTGTAGTTGAAGTAGCAGCTGAGGAGAACCCAGAGTCAGAAGTCCACTCCGATGAAAAAGGGGAGGCCGCAGCGACCTAGGTGGTGTGAGTCATTAATGCTTGCCACGTCTGAACTCTCTATTTTCGGGTGAGAATTAAATTCAGCTATTTGCTATGAGGTTTTAACGATGAATATTACAGCTGCACTGGTTAAGGAATTACGTGAACGTACTGGTTCAGGCATGATGGAATGTAAGAAGGCGCTAGTTGAGACTAGTGGTGATGTCGAGGCTGCCATTGAACTGATGCGCAAGTCTGGCCTTGCAAAGGCAGGCAAAAAAGCCGGCCGGATAGCTGCAGAGGGTTGTGTTTTCATGCAACTGACTGACGATGGAAAGACGGGCGCCATACTTGAAGTGAATTGCGAAACGGATTTCGTTACCAAGGCCGATGATTTCCAGGATTTTTCCCAGACATTAATCCAGAAGGTTTGCCAGGCGCAACCGGAAAATCTTGCCGCGTTGATGGATATGCCCTTTAGCGATGGTATGACTGTTGAAACAGCACGCAAGGCGCTGATCGCAAAGATCGGCGAGAATATCAATGTACGCCGCTATGCGATTTTTAAAGCGCAGGAGGCTGGATCCCTGGTTGGGGGCTATCTGCACGGGAACAATATCGGTGTCATGGTTGAATTGAATAACGGTGATGCAGCTCTTGCCAGGGACATTGCTATGCATATTGCTGCCAGTCGGCCAGAGGCGATCAGTGAAGAAGATATTTCTGTAGACCTTCTCGCTAAAGAAAAGGAAATCATTACGGCCCAGGCAGCGGACAGTGGCAAGCCTGATGAGATTATTGAAAAAATGGTTGGTGGACGTATTCGTAAATACATTGCTGAAATTACACTGCTAGGCCAGCCCTTTGTCAAAAATCCCGATATCAGCGTAGGCCAATTATTAGAGGCTGCATCAGCTACGATACTGAGATTCGAGCGTATCGAGGTAGCAGAAGGTATCGAAAAGGCTGAGGAGGATTTTGCCGCCGAAGTCATGGCTCAGGTACAAGGGGCCTAGTCATGCAGGACATTGCCGATTCAGATTCTTCGGCAACCCCGGTGTATCAACGCATCCTGCTTAAGCTGAGTGGTGAGGCGCTGATGGGCGAGGATGATAGCGGGTTGAACCCGTTAGTCGTTGAGCGCATTGCGAGGGAAATCGGTGATCTAGTCAAAATTGGTGTTCAAGTTGCCCTTGTTGTAGGCGGTGGAAATATTTTACGGGGCGCGCAGCTGGCGAAATCCGGTGTGGAGCGGGTTACCGCTGACCACATGGGGATGCTGGCTACAGTCATTAATGCACTGGCATTACAGGATGCGCTTGAGAAACAGGGTATGCATGCTCGAGTAATGTCAGCAGTTAAAGTAAATCTGATCTGTGAAGACTATATTCGCCGACGCGCGATCAGACATTTGGAAAAAGGACGGGTAGTGGTGCTGGCGGCCGGTACAGGGAACCCGTTTTTTACGACTGACTCCGCTGCAAGCCTGCGCGGCATTGAAATATCCGCTGATGCAGTCTTTAAGGCCACCAAGGTTGATGGTGTCTACTCAGCTGATCCCGAGAAAGATCCTGAAGCAAAGCTCTACGATCGTCTAACGTATGATGAAGTGCTTTTTAAAAAGCTGGAGGTTATGGATGCCACTGCAATAGTACTTTGCCGTGATAATGCGATGCCGTTGCGGGTATTCAATCTTACACGCCCAGGGGTTCTGAAACAGGTGGTTCTAGGTGGAGATGTTGGCACCCTGGTGGAGTAGGGAGAAAGAATAATGATCGAAGATATTAAGCAGGATGCAACAACGCGCATGGAGAAAAGTATTATTGCGCTTCAGCATGATTTTGCCAAGATACGCACAGGCCGTGCCCATACGAGTCTTCTGGACCATATCAAAGTGTCCTACTATGGAGATACAGTCCCTCTGAACCAGGTGGCTAACGTAGCCGTTGGAGATTCACGCATGTTGACAGTAACACCCTGGGAAGAAAGCATGGTGCCCGCTGTTGAGAAGGCGATCATCAGCTCGGATCTGGGCCTCAATCCATCCACTTCGGGAAACGTGATTCGAGTCAATTTGCCAGTCTTGACTGAAGAACGACGCCGGGAAATGACTAAAATTGTCAGAACAGAGGCAGAGTCTACACGTATTTCCATCAGAAATATTCGACGCGATGCCAACAGTGATTTTAAGGACCTTCTTAAAGACAAAGACATTTCGGAAGATGAGGAGCGTCGCGCAACTGAAGATATTCAGAAGATAACAGATAAATATGTTGCTGATGTGGATAAATTACTAACGAATAAAGATGCAGAGTTAATGGAAATTTGATTGCCTCAACCTGTACGGCTAGCACGGCAGGGAATATCGGGTAATAAAATTCTACGGGATTTATATTTGGGTTCACGGGCTGACTGACCCAGGCAGTAACAACAGTACAAACCAGTTGGGCAAAGAGTTTGGTTCAGATTCCATAACAATAATCACTGTTCTTATAAGCATGTCAACTATTGAGACTCAGTCCGATATTGCCAGGACTTCGCTGAGATTGCCTCGTCATGTTGCTATTATCATGGATGGCAATGGTCGTTGGGCAAAAAAGCGATTCATGCCTAGATTTGCAGGGCATAAGGCAGGTGTCGAAGCATTAAAGTGCATTGTTCGTTACTGCGCTAACAAAGGGATTGATGTCTTGACCATGTTCGCCTTTAGCAGCGAAAACTGGCGACGACCCCAGGAAGAAGTGAGCCTGCTGATGGATTTATTACTGACGTCACTTAAACGTGAAGTAAAAAAACTTCATGACAACAATGTAAAGCTACGCATCATTGGTGATCACCATGCTTTCTCCCCAAAACTGTCAGAAAAAATAAAAGAAGCTGAGCAGCTCACGCAGGATAATACTGGTCTGGTTTTGGTGATGGCCATTAATTATGGCGGACGGTGGGACATTACCCAGGCAACAAGGAGAATCGGCCAGCAGATTGAATCCGGGGACTTGAGCTCTGCGCAGATTGACGAATCACTGCTGCATTCATATATGGCCTTACATGATTTGCCCGAGCCTGACCTGTTTATCCGAACTGGCGGTGAGCAGCGAGTAAGCAATTTTCTATTATGGCAGTTGGCCTATACCGAGTTGTATTTTACAGATACCCTGTGGCCAAATTTCAAGGAGCAGGCATTTGAAATTGCGCTGGATTCTTTTGCCAGGCGGCAACGCCGTTTCGGTCATACCGGGGAGCAAATGGAGCGGTCCCAGGGTGCTTAAGCAGCGCCTGATCACTGCAGCGATACTAGTACCGCTGTTTCTCTGGAGTGTTTTGTCTCTATCGACAAACACTGTTGCGATATTGTTTATCCTGGTGATAGCAATGGGTGCATGGGAGTGGTCTGCCCTGACTGGGTTAAAATCATTTGCTCTCCGTGCCGGCTATCTTGCTGCTGTCGTTGCCATCATGTTGGCCATTTACCCGTTTATGGGCTCCCACTTATTGATCTACAGTATTTTGTCCATCGCCGTCGTATGGTGGATTACCTCCCTGATCTGGATCAATCAGGCAGAATCCCAGTCTGAGTTATCGCGTACCAGCGGGGGAGGAGATCCGGACTGGAAAATGTTGCTGCTAGGGATCGTTGTCCTTGTGCCGACGTGGACAGCCCTGATACTTCTGCATAAAAATGGAACGGCAGGTATCTATTTGATGCTCTCGCTGTTCGCCATTGTCTGGGGTGCAGACACCGGGGCCTATTTTGCCGGGCGGCGCTGGGGAAGGCGAAAATTAGCGCCCAAAATCAGCCCTGGTAAAACTTGGGAAGGCGTCACCGGTGGCCTGGTGGTTGTCGTTATAACGATGGCCATTATCGCCAGTATAATGGGGTATGGCTGGAGTAACCTGTTGTCATTTGTATTGCTGGGAATTGTTACTGCAATGTTTTCTATTATTGGTGACTTATTGGAGAGCCTGTTGAAGCGTCGTAGAGGCGTCAAGGATAGTGGCCGGATCCTGCCTGGTCATGGCGGTGTACTGGACAGGATTGACAGTCTTACAGCGGCAGCGCCGGTATTCACGCTGGGCTTAATGCTTCAGGGAGTTAGTCTGTGAAAGGCGTGACAATTCTGGGCGCGACTGGCTCTATTGGAATCAACACCCTGGATGTTATTTCCCGTTATCCGGAAAAATATCGTATCGTTGCATTAACCGCGAATTCCGAGATCGAACGACTCTATCGGCAGTGTCAGACATTTCATCCTGAGTATGCCGTGATGGGGAATGAACTTGCGGCAGAAAAGCTTGCTGAAAAGCTGAGCGACGTCATGCCGGATATTAAGGTCTTAGCCGGTATGAAGGGCCTGGAGCAGGTTGCATCATTAGAGCAGGTGGATATTGTCATGGCGGCCATAGTCGGCGCAGCCGGATTACTGCCGACCTTATCGGCCGCGCGCAGTGGCAAACGTATTCTGCTGGCCAATAAAGAGACATTAGTTGTGGCCGGACAGATTTTTATAGACGAGGTGCGTAAAAATCAGGCTGAATTACTGCCCATTGACAGTGAGCATAACGCCATCTTTCAATGTATGCCTGACAACTTTGAGCAGGGACTGTCAAGCGTAGGCGTCAGGCGCATTATGTTGACATCTTCAGGTGGTCCCTTCCTGATAACGCCGGTAAGGGAATTTTCCGCCATTACTCCCGATCAGGCATGCGCGCATCCAAATTGGGCCATGGGAAAGAAGATATCTGTAGATTCAGCCACCATGATGAATAAAGGACTGGAAGTTATCGAGGCCTGCCTGCTGTTCAATACCACGCCGGATAAGGTACAGGTGGTGATACATCCCCAGAGCGTTATTCATTCCATGGTGGAGTATCTTGATGGTTCGGTGCTGGCTCAACTGGCCACCCCTGACATGCGTATCCCCATTGCCCATGCCCTTGCCTGGCCTGATCGAATCGAGTCTGGCGCTGAACGGCTCGATTTGTTCAAAATTGCCAGGTTAGATTTTGAAGCCCCGGACTTTGATCGTTTTCCCTGCCTGGCCTATGCCTACGAGACCGCCAGCCAGGATAACAGTGCAGCCATCATTATGAACGCAGCTAATGAAGTAGCAGTCGCTGCATTTCTTAATCATGATATTTTATTTCCAGGTATTCCACAGGTTATCAGTAAGACACAATCGGAACTGACACCTCAATCGGTAGAAACAATAGACGATATCCTCAGCGAAGATCAACGGGCCAGAGAGCTTGCCAAGGATATCATCAAGGAAATTATGAACGGTAACTGCTAATGAGTACAATTATTTCGTCTACTTTTTTCTTTATTATAGCAATTGGTGTGCTCATTACCGTCCATGAGTTCGGGCATTTCTGGGTGGCCCGTAGACTGGGCGTCAAGGTACTCAGGTTCTCCATCGGGTTCGGGAAATCGCTATGGACATGGCATCGCAAACACGACGATACCGAGTATGTTATTGCGATTTTGCCACTGGGCGGGTATGTGCAAATGCTTGATGAGCGGGAAGGTCCTGTTGATGAAAGCGAACTGCATCGTGCATTCAATCGTAAGCCACTAGCCAGTCGTTTTGCAATAGTTGCCGCAGGGCCGATATTTAATTTTCTACTGGCACTGATCATTTACTGGGTCATGTTTGTGGTTGGTATCACTGGTGTGAAACCGATTATCGGTGTTATTGAAGCTGGCAGTATTGCTGAAAAAGGCGGATTTCAACAGGGTGATGTGATTACCAATATTGATGGTAAATCGATTTCAACCTGGGATACCGCTTTTCTGACGCTAATAGAAAAAGGACTTGATGGCGGAATCTTGAACGTTAAGGTGCGCGATGAACTTGGAAGTGAGCAGCAGAGAATCCTGAACTTTAATGACCTGCCTCCTGGTATGGATAAATCCAGGGTGGTTGAAAACCTCGGTTTCCAGCGTTATTTCCCGCCAATACCGCCAGTCATTGGAATGTTGGAAGTGGGCGGTGCTGCCGAGTTTGCCGGTCTGCAAGTTGGGGATTTTATTGTTGCAGTAAATGGTGAGCTTGTTAATGAGTGGCGTGACTGGGTTGACACCATTCGAAAAAATCCCGGCAAGCTATTGCAGGTGGAACTCGAGAGAAAGGAACAGCTAATGGCGATCGATCTGCGCCCCGCAGTCGTTCAAACTCAGGAAGGCGAAATTGGGCGTATTGGCGCCGCGGTAGAATATCCCGAAGAGATTATGCGTGAACTGGAAGCTGTTGAACGCTATTCGCTGACCGGCAGCGTTGCGATGGCATTCCACAGAACATGGGATATGTCGTTACTGACGGTGCGTATGTTATGGGAAATGGTGGCTGGTGATGTTTCAATAACCAATATTGGCGGCCCGATTAGTATTGCCCAATATGCCGGCTATTCAGCCAGTGTCGGATTTATCTCATTTATCGGGTTCATGGCACTGATCAGTATCAGCCTTGGTGTTCTGAATTTGCTCCCGATCCCGATCCTCGATGGAGGACACTTACTGTACTATATTATCGAGTTTTTCAAAGGCAGCCCGGTATCTGACTCAACACAGGTTTTTGGGCAAAAAATCGGCGTAGCCTTATTGATCGGCTTGATGGCGCTCGCCTTCTATAACGATCTCGTAAAAATATTTAGTTCATGATTGGGCGACATCAATAACGAATGATTGCGACAATCAGATTTTTCTTCATATCCAGTGTTGTGGTGTTTTTGCAGATTTCCTCTGCATGGGCATTTGAGTCGTTTGTTGTCAAGGATTTCAAGGTAGAAGGCCTGGAGCGTATCACTGTTGGTACTGTGCTGAATTATCTGCCGATTAGCATTAATGAGGAACTTGATGGGAAGCGATCGGCGGACACCATACGAGCACTATTTAAAACCGGTTTTTTTTATGATGTGCGCCTTGCAAAACAGGGTGATACCCTGCTGATTCTAGTCGAGGAGCGTCCTGCAATTTCCAAAATAGAAATCTCCGGTAATAAAGATATTGAAACCGACCAGCTCAAGGATGCTTTGAAAAATATTGGTCTATCGGAGGGGCGGGTTTTTGATCGATCATCACTCGAAAAACTGGAGATGGAGCTTGAGCGCCAGTATTTTTCCCAGGGGAAGTACGGTGTAATTATTAAGTCTAGCGTCACTAAACTTGATGATAACAAGGTTGATTTGAGTATCAATATAGCAGAAGGCAGTATCGCCAAGATCCGCCGTATTAATATTGTTGGGAATCAGGTTTACAGTGATTTGGAGCTACTCAATGCGTTTCAGCTGGGCGTGCCTACAATTCTTTCATTTCTTACTAACAATGATCAATATTCGCGACAAAGGCTGTCTGGAGATCTAGAATCCTTGCGTTCCTATTACCTTGACCGGGGATATATCAAGTTCACTATCGAATCGACCCAGGTATCTATTTCCCCGGACAAGAAGGATGTTTATGTCACAATAAATGTTGTCGAAGGTGATAAATATACGGTCAAGGATGTCAAGCTGGCGGGGGAATTGATCGTCTCAGAGCCAGTGTTGATGGGCCTGATCAGGATCAGGCCGGGCGAATATTTTTCACGTCGTGCAGTGACTGAAAGTGTCGCCGCGCTTACCGATCGAGTTGGTCGGGAAGGTTATGCCTTTGCCAATGTGAACACTTCGCCAGATATTGATGAAGTAAATAAGGAAGTCGTGCTGACTTTCTTTATTGATCCTGGCAGTCGTATCTATGTAAATCGCATCAATATATCAGGCAACCAGCGGACACGCGACAGTGTCGTTAGGCGTGAGTTGCGCCAAATGGAAGCTGGTTGGATTTCCATGGAGAAAATCACCCGTTCTAAAATAAGACTACAAAGGCTTGGATTCTTTGATGAGGTTAATGTCGAAACGCCATCGGTACCCAGCGTATCAGACCAGGTAGACGTAAATATCAATGTCAATGAACGCTCATCGGGTAGTATTAGCGCGGGCCTTGGTTTTTCCCAGACACAGGGATTGTTACTCAATGCCAGTATCACCCAGAATAATATATTTGGCACTGGTAACCGCATAACAGCCGCGATCAACAATGGCTCTGTCAATAAGATCTATAGTTTTTCCTACACCAATCCCTATTACACTATTGATGGCGTTAGTCGCGGCTTCAGAGTATTCAGTCGTTCAACCAATGCGCGGAGGGCCAATGTGGGTCGCTATACTTCGGATGTATATGGTGGAAGTGTAAACTATGGCATTCCACTGAGCGAGTACAGCAGGACAACCTTGTCTGTGGGGTACGAGAATACGAGCCTGGGTACTTCAGATTTTACGCCCCGTGATTTTCTTGATTTTGTTGATGAAAATGGTGATCAATTTAAGGCGTATAAGCTAAGTTTGGCCTGGTCGTATGATACACGGAATCGCGCGATTTTCCCGGACCGAGGCACATATCGGGTAATTTCTACGGATATTGCGACACCTGTTGGTGATCTGGAGTTTTATAAAATTCGTTTTCGTGAATCACGGCTGTACAGTCCTTTCAAAGACTATACATTTAAATTGAAATCCGATATTGGTCTTGGTGACGGGTATGGCGGAACCAGCGAGTTGCCTTTCTGGGAGCGCTACTATGGCGGTGGTGTTTCGTCGGTGCGTGGTTTCAAAAGCAATACGCTGGGTCCGAATGAGGGCAACCAACCTATAGGTGGCTCCTTTAAGGTTGTAGGAAATGCAGAATTCATCTTTCCTGCCCCCTTTGCCCGCGACAATAAGTCATTGCGTCTGAGCGCATTCTTTGATATTGGTAACGTATTCGACAAGATTGAAGACTTTGATCAAACTGAATTGCGTTATTCTGTCGGCCTGGCCGTTAAATGGCTGACGCCAATGGCACCGCTGACTTTCAGTTATGGTATTCCGTTGAATGATAAGGAAGGCGACAGGGTGGAGAAGTTCCAATTTACACTGGGTACGCCCGGTTTTTAAGCAAATGGAGAAATAACTTGAAAAGACAATTTCTGGCTCTAAATATTTTCGTTTTATGTGTTTTTTCGTCCGTTACGGTGGCTGCAGCCGGGCTCAAAATCGGTTATGTGGATACAGGACGGTTACTGGAAGTCGCACCCCAGGCGCAGGCAGCTACAGCACAGCTGAAAAAAGAATTCGCCCCGCGTGAGGATGAAATGATTATTATCCAGAAGGACCTGAAGAAGCTGGAAGACCGACTTGCGCGAGATGGCGCTGTGATGAGCGAGGCGGAACGCAAACGAGTTGGCGTCGATATGCTCGCTAAAAAACGAGACTTCAGGCGTAAGCAGGAGGAATTTCGTGAAGATATCAATCTGCGCCGTAATGATGCCATTGGACATCTGCAACTATTGATAAAACAGGCTATCGAGAAAGTGGGCAAGGATGGCAAGTATGACCTGATTCTGTATGAAGGCATTGCCTTTGCGAATCCAACGTTGGATATTACCAACATTGTGCTGAAAGAGCTGGATAAGCCTGGTACGGCTAAATCGAAAAAGCGCTGAGGATTATTGTCACAGAATTTTAAGGGCCTACTCTGAATCGGGATTAAAAAATAGATGGAAGTTGTTATATGACGAGGGAAAAAAATAATTCGACATCATTAGCAGCGGAGATAGATATCAATGGAATATTGACTCTCTTGCCGCATCGCTACCCATTTCTTATGGTCGACAGGGTGCTTGAGTATGTGCCCGGAAAATCTTTAACCGCACTCAAAAATGTTTCCTACAACGAACCCTATTTTACAGGCCACTTTCCTATCAGGCCTGTTATGCCCGGCGTTTTGATTCTGGAGGCATTGGCACAGGCAACGGGCATTTTGGCCTTTATAAGCACTGAATCGAAGCCTGAAGATGATACCTTGTATTATTTTGTAGGCGTGGATAAT
>QIGV01000131.1 GCA_003230085.1 Gammaproteobacteria bacterium | reverse complement strand
GAGATTTTTGCCCTAGCTCCTTCATCCGGGCCACTTCCTCTTCCTGCAATTTCCTGTTCGCTATAACGTAATTCAGCAGCTGCTTGTCCCTCTTAATAGCAGCCTTCTCCTGTGAGAACCTTGCCTGCGCCTCTTTGACGATATCAAGATAGTCGCCGGCCTCCATCTGGAGCAACAGCTCTTCTGGTTCGACCCGGCGCCCCGCCTCTACAAGACGATCTGTAAGCTGCCCGGATAACTCAAAATGCAGCTTTACTTTTCGGGCAGGTTGTAAATATCCTGTCAGTTCCAATTCAGGATAAAGGTCTTGTTTCTCAAGTTCGGCAATCTCTACCCGGAGCGGAGGGATTTCCAGTACCGGCGCCTGTTTGATGGGTTTTGTTAAAATCAGAAAAAAGACTAGTGAAACAACCACTAATATCAGGACAATAAAATATTTATATGGAAGCGTGTTAATATGCACTCTTTTTTGCTCGGGTTAGCAAATCCGGGTTTTATTCTATACAAACTGCAAAACCATACCAACTACAGAATTGATACAGTGAATATAAGACGGTCACGGTCTCATTTAACCGCCTGGATAATGCTCGCACTATTATCAATGTCTGCGCCCGCCTATGCTGAGACGTCGCCAACTTCGCAATGGGCATTATGCAAACAGCAGATGTCTTCTCCTGTGTTCACTGAAGACCTCAATGGGAAAACTGTATTCTCTGCCGATTCAGGAGAAATTTTTCAGAATGAAATCTACGAACTGTATGGCAATATAATAGTCGAACGCGACAACAAACGCTTTATGTCCGATAACATTACCTATTTTAGCACTACTGAACAGGCAGTCGCTATTGGAAAAATGCACTATGAGACAGAAGGCTTAGTTGTCCATGGTGAAAATGCCCAACTACAGCTGGATAATGATACCGGGACTATCTCTAATGCGCACTTCAGTCTACCCGCCAGGCATGGTCGCGGTTCGGCAAAAAGCCTGTTTCTGGAGGGGACAAGTCAGACAAGGTTGCGCAAAGCAAACTACACCACCTGCGACCCACATGATGAGGCCTGGAAAATAAAGGCTACAGATATCACCTTAAATTATGACACGAATGTCGGAACAGCCCGTAATGCAGTACTGTCATTCATGAAAATACCTTTTTTCTACACCCCCTATATAACCTTTCCACTCAATGACGATAGAAAATCCGGGTTCCTGACCCCTTCGTTTGGGACTTCCAGCAAATCCGGCAAAGAAATTGCGCTGCCCTATTATTTCAATATAGCACCTAATTATGACGCCACCCTGACCCCGAATTATTATTCTAAACGGGGATTGATGGTAACAGGTCAATTCCGCTACCTGACAAATATTAATAGTGGCGAGCTCAATATTGACTACTTATACAAAGACAAGGTATTTGACGATAAAGACCGTGGCGCAGTCACTTTCACTCACAAAGGAAATCCCGCGAAACGTGTAAGCACCCTGATTGATTATAACTATGTATCAGATGCCGATTATCTCAATGATTTTGGGAGAAATATCAGTAAAGCCTCTCAAACACACTTGCCTCAACGTGGCTCAGTTAAGTACCAGGGTGATAAATGGACATCTGCGGTTCAGCTACAGGATTTCCAGACAGTAGACAAAAGTATCCCCGATAGCTCTCGGCCCTATCAATTACTACCAAAATTTACCTTCGAAACATCCCGGCCGGAAATGCAAAATAAGGTAAATTTTGACTTTAAAAGTGAACTGGTCAATTTTCAGAGACAGGGAAGGGTTAATGGCAAACGCTTCGATATCCGCCCCAAGATCAGCCTACCTATCAGCAACGCTGCCGCCTATTTCAAACCCGCGGTTAAATATGAATACACCCGCTACTCATTAAGTGATCAAGCAGCAACTCTGGACGATGATCCAGATCGCAGCGTGCCTTTTTACAGTATCGACAGTGGCATCTTTCTTGAAAAAGAATATTCCTTTGCCGGCAAACAATTCCTGAATACCATAGAACCACGCCTTTACTATCTATATGTACCCTTTCGGGACCAGTCTGATATACCCGTTTTTGACAGCGGCTCGCCTGACTTTAACTACAATCAACTATTCCGCGATAACCGCTTTACCAGTGTAGACCGGGTAGGCGATACCAACCAGATAACAGCTGCCATCACCACCCGGCTATTGAATGATAACGGAGTTGAAAGTCTGAAAATGAAAGTGGGCCAGATTTTCTATTTCAGTGACCGCGAGGTTAGCCTGAACAGTAACACGATAGAAGATGAATCCAGTTCTGATATCGTATCTGAGGCTACAGTCAATATAACTGACAAATTCAGCAGTACTGCAGATATGCGCTGGGATACCCAGGAAAACCAGGTCGACAAGGGCAATTTCAGATTACGCTATCATCCCGGCTATCGGCGTATAGTCAATCTTTCCTATCGTTACCGCAATCAATCCCTGCAGCAGACAGACATGTCCCTGCTGTGGCCTATAAGTCTGAACTGGCATGTTATCGGGCGCTGGGTCAGATCATTTCTTGACAGCAAAAATATTGAAACTTTGGCCGGATTTGAATATCAAAACTGTTGCTGGAAATTCAATTTTCTGACACGACGCTATATTAGATCTGATGAATCATATGATACGACGTACTTTTTACAGCTCGAATTCAAGGGCCTGACTAGAATCGGCCAGGAAGTGGATGATATGCTTAAAAATGGTATCCTAGGTTATGAGAACTAGCCTAAGCAGCTGCCCAATCTGTCAAGCACCTCACCACACCCGCAAAGCCCTGGACAACTTTCTGATAATTAATAAATAAACCATGTGGAAAAATAATATTCTTAAGCAATTTTCTCTGTTTACCATGGCTATAGTCCTGATATTGGGTGCTGGGCTATCCGTGGCCGCCACGGATAGCGATAATATCGTCGAAATTGACAGAGTGGTTGCCATTGTTAATGATGACGTCATCACCGACAGCGAGTTGGAGCAGCGTATCGACGCGATTCTCCTGCAAATGCGCCAACAAAAGGCTTCTCTACCGCCCCGTTCGGTCCTTAAAAAACAAGTATTGGAACGCATTATCATCAACCGCATTCAGCTCCAGCTCGCTGCTGCCAATGGTATGCGCGTGGATGATGAGACTCTAAACCAGACAATTAGCAGAATTGCTGAACAAAATGGAATGACCATCAGCGAGTTCCGTGATGTGATAGAACAGGATGGTTACAGTTTTGCACAGTTCCGCGAAAACATGCGTGAGGAAATCATTATCACACGTTTGCGCCAACGACAGGTCGATAGCCGCATCTCTGTCAGCGAGAAGGAAGTAGAAAATTTTCTGATCAACCAGAAAACCCAGGGCAACGCCAATGATGAATTCCATCTGAGCCATATCCTGATTGCCTTGCCGGAAGGCGCATCACCCACTCAGATCAAAGCCGCCCAGGAAAAAGCACAGCAGGTATTAGATGAAATCCGCCAGGGTAAGAATTTCGATATGGAAGCCATGATGGTTTCCGATGGCCAACAAGCGCTCAAGGGTGGTGACCTGGGATGGCGTAAGGCTGGGGAATTACCAACAATTTTTGCTGACGTCGCGCAAGACATGAAACCTGGTGAGGTCAGCGATCTCATCCGCAGCCCCAGCGGTTACCATATCATTAAGTTAGTGGAATACCGTGACGCTGAGCGCCATATGATCACCCAAACACAAGCCCGCCATATCCTGATTCGCACTGACGACCTGACCACTGATGAACACGCAAAGAGCTTGCTGCTGGAAATCAAAAAACGCGCTGTCAATGGTGAAGATTTTGCGGTACTTGCCAAGACCTATTCCGATGACACAGCAACGGCTAGCAATGGCGGTGATTTGGGCTGGGTCAGCAAAGGGAAAATGGTCCCTGAATTCGAAAAGGTGATGTTGGCGCAGGCACCCGGCAGCATCAGCGATCCCATTCAAACCCAGTTTGGTTGGCACATCATCGAGGTTCAAGGTCGGCGAGAAATCGACGATACGGAAGAATTCAATAGAAATAAGGTACGGGAACTCATCTACCAGCGTAAAATCGAGGAAACGAACGTCAACTGGTTGCGTCGATTACGCGATGAGTCTTACGTAGAATTCCGCCTCTGAACTGCCTGCTGAGCGCCCGCATCTTCCTGGACAAGCTGTGAAAATCCCCATACCCCGTATAGCCCTGACCCCCGGTGAGCCAGCAGGTATTGGACCGGACCTGTGTGCCAAAATTGCCCAGCAGTCTTATGCGGCTGAACTGGTGGTCATCACCGACCCGGAAATTCTGGCTTCCCGCGCCAAACAGCTCGGACTACCACTGGAACTCGAAACACTGTCACTCGCCAGCACACCCACCCCCCATAAACCCGGCCGGTTAAAGGTCATACCCATTGCTATACCTGGTCAGGTAGTGCCCGGACAACTCAATATTGACCATGAGGAACATGTCCTGAATACCCTGCGCCGAGCTGTCACAGGATGCATCCAGGGTAATTTTTCCGCCCTGGTCACCGGCCCGGTGAACAAGGAGGCGATCAACCAGGCCGGCTATACCTTCAGTGGCCATACCGAATTTCTTGCGATGCTGACAAACACCCCTTCAGTTGTCATGATGCTGGCAACGACTGGATTACGCGTTGCATTAGTCACCACTCACCTGCCCTTAAAGGACATTTTTCACGCTATTACGCCGCAACGCCTGGAGCAGACTTTGCGGATTACCCAGTTGGCTTTGCAACGCCAGTTCCGAATCAAGCAGCCTCGAATACTGGTCTGTGGACTAAACCCGCACGCTGGGGAAGGTGGGCATATGGGCAAAGAGGAGCAGGAAATCATCACTCCTGTTATTCGGCGTCTTTCAAAAGCGGGGCTGCATATCACCGGCCCTCTCCCGGCAGACACGATCTTCATTGAAAAATATCTGGCCAATGCGGATGTCATTGTGGCCATGTATCATGACCAGGGGCTTCCCGTTTTGAAGCACATGGGGTTTGGCAATGCTGTCAATATCACCCTTGGCCTGCCCTTTATCCGCACATCGGTTGACCATGGTACTGCCCTGGAATTAGCAGGTCAGGATACTGTCGATGCCGGCAGTCTGGACGCTGCGGTACGTATGGCTATTGATATGTTGACAAACCATAGCCCGGCAACCCACTAGGCGCTTTATTATGACCCAGGCTCATCGCCCCCGTAAGCGCTTTGGTCAGCACTTTCTCAATGATCCTGCGGTCATTGAGCGGATCATGGTAAACCTGTCACCGCGCATGGAGCAGCACATTGTCGAAATTGGACCGGGCCAGGGCGCCCTGACAAACCGTTTGTTAAATACATGCGCCCAACTGGACGTCATCGAACTTGATCGTGATCTAATCCCTGTGCTTGAAATGCTGAGACAGCACTGCGCCACATTGAAAATCCATCAGGGTGATGCCCTGAAATTCAACTTCCAGCAGCTCTATAATAACAAGCAGCCACTACGTCTCATTGGAAATCTGCCCTATAACATCTCGACACCATTGCTATTCCACCTCCTGGAATATTCCGCCATCATCAAGGACATGACCTTCATGTTGCAAAAAGAGGTCGTTGAACGCATGGCGGCAAAAACAGGAGACCGCGCCTACGGAAGGCTCAGCATCATGATTCAGTACCGCTGCCAGGTAGAAGACCTGTTTCATATAGGCCCTCAGGCATTCACCCCACCCCCGCAGGTAGAATCCGCCATTGTCCGCCTGACACCCTATCGAACCCTGCCAATATCGGCGCGGGATGAGACCACCTTCGCCCATCTGGTGCGTCAGGCTTTCTCATACCGGCGCAAAACCCTGCGCAATGCGCTGAAGGGGACACTCAGCGCAGCTACAATCACGGACGTGGGTATTGATCCCACCGCTCGCCCCGAGACCGTAACACTTGAAGAATATGTCAAACTAAGCAATATTGTCTCTGCAACCAAGCCAATATAATATCCGAGATATTTTCATTACCAATTGATTAATATAATTATTTACAGAAAATAATCAGCTTCCAGGTCGGTCGCACACTGGCAAGACATAGAAATTTGTGCCGAAATTTGATATAATGTGCAAACTTTCTCCGACCCGATTCCATTATCAGGTCTCCACTCGAAACCGCGAGTCATATATGAAAACAATTCAGCTCAGACATACCCTACACCTACTATTCGTCATTTCCCTGGCAATCTTACTATCCGCTTGCGGTGGTGGCGGCGGTAGTGGCCCAACCCAGGGCTCACAGAACACCATCAACAGCGGTGGAAGCGCCGGCAATCTGGGAAATTGCAACACTACCCCGGGCTCGCAGGGGACCTGTGGCAATACGCCCGGTAATAATACTGGCGGTGGCGGGGCAGTCCAAACTTCCATCACCATTGATACCAGCAATGCCGCCGAGATCACCAACGCCGTCATCGGTACCATCGATGTCTTTTACAACCTGGGCGAACGCCAGGGTATCGGCAGCAGCATCATTACGGCCACTCAAAATACGCCTGCAACGGGATCATTCAGCCTGGCCGATTTCGCCTTTCAGCAGCTCGCCTATATGGCGGAGCTCGACAGCCTGTCACTGCTCAATACACCGATGGTTGTCGGCGTCAATAACGCACAGCTTGTTCCCTGCTCGAGCGGGGATGTAGACAGCACAATCACCAACCCCAACACAGCTAACCCTGCGTTTGATGCTACTTTCACCAATTGTGTCTTTGCGGGTACAACTCTGAATGGCTCCCTTGGAATGACTGATGTCAGTATCAATGGCAATGTGAACACCATCGGTGCAGCATGGGATATGTCGGCCCTGTTCACCTTCACCGGGGGACTAACCATCAACGATGGCACAAACACCTATGTCATCAATGCAGGCACCGTGCGTTTCAGCGCCAGTGCAGATAATAATGCGATCGGAAGTGGCACTATTCAAGTGGTAATTCCGCTAGGCATTTCTATCGGTAGCCAAACGGATACGATACAAAGCGATTTCATCCTCGCCTATGACTTTGATCCCAGCACAGCCACAGAGATAACCGTCAATGGCACCCTGAATCGAAGCAGTAGCGCATCAAGCGCCCTGACAATCGTCACCCAAACTCCCCTGAAACGCTTTTCGGGAGTGGGAGTGATCGTCAATAACCTACCCCCCGGTCCCTATAACGCCGGCGTCCTTAGAATCATCAGTGGCGGTGGCTCCAATGTCACCCTGACAATAATCGACAGCACCACAATCGAGCTCAATCTCAATGATGGTGCGGCCACCACCAATATGAATTGGGAAGATCTGTTGATCTCGTGATGCCCGTTGGCTGAAAAATCAGGGATTTCCTTGAGATGAAGCACTGAATTCTGCGAGCGCCCCTTCAATCCAGCTTTCGGCCTGCTGATTGATTTCCTGGTAAGACTTTCCACGGGTATCAATGGCAGGACCAATCGCCACCTGTATTGTCCCCGGATACTTGATAAAACCACGCCGCGGCCAGAATTCTCCCGCATTGTGGGCCACTGGGACTACAGGATAAGCACTTTTTTCCGCCAAAATGGCGCCACCCTTCTGGTAGGACTTTTTCTGGCCCGGCGCAACGCGGGTACCCTCAGGGAAAATCACTACCCAGCGACCATCCGCAAGCCGTTTCATGCCCTGCGCCAACAGCTGATTCATGGCTTCCCGGCGTGATTTTCGGTTAATGGCAATCGGCTCCAGTAACGCCAGCCCCCATCCAAAAAAGGGCACCCACAGCAACTCCCGCTTGAGCAGCCAGACCTGGGGTGGAAATATGCGTTGCAAGGCCAGTGTTTCCCAAACCGACTGATGCTTGCAAAATATAATGGCATTGGTATCAGGGATATTTTCAAGACCTTTGACTCGATAGCGCAAGCGGCAGGTTTTTTCCAGCCACCAGAGATTAAATTGCGCCCATAGCTTGATAAAACGGTAGCGTGTCTCAAATGAAAACGGGAAGGTCAACAGACTCAACGGCGCAAAGAACAGCGTGAAGATTACAATCACAATCAGATATATCAAAGATCTTACAAACAACATATCAATATTGGAATAACGATAGGATTGGCGTTAATCTAACAACATATCAACGGCTACAGCCAGATCATCAACAACATCAACCATTGCATCATTGGCATAATGCGTCTCCGTGAGGCGGCCACGACCGGTCCTTACCAATATAGGGCGAGCGCTAAGGGCCTGCGCTATGTCGATATCCGTTTTGGAATCACTGATAATTGGCACGCCGGTCAAATCTATATGTAAGCGTTGACTGATTTCGAAAAACATGCCGGGATCAGGTTTATGGCAATCACATTGATCACGGGGAGCATGCGGACAATAGATAATGGCCTCAATTTTACCTCCCTCACTAGCCACTTCACGGTGCATTTTCTCATGAATTCGATTCAGCGTACCCACATCCAGGTCACCAGTGGCTAGCGCTGGTTGGCTGCTGGTGACCACAACCCGGTAATGAGCATGGGTCAATCGGGCGATTGCCCGGATGCTACCAGGCACGGGCCGCCACGACTCTGGCGTCAGGACGGCACCGTTTGAAATCTCATTGATCACACCATCACGACTAAGAAAGATAAAGGACATGGCAACCCACTATGATCCGCGTGCAGGTTGCAGGCAGGAAAGATCAGCCACTTGCAAAAACATTTTCTGCATACTCCCAAGCAATGCCAGACGATTAACCCGTAATGCTTCATTATCACACATCACCATAACCTGATCGAAAAAGACATCCACGGGCTCGCGCAGCCTTGCCAGAGAAGCAAGTACATGAGTATATTGAGCTTGAACCAGGAAAGGTGCTATCTCCTGCGCGAGCTGATCAATCTCTGTGGCCAATGTTTTTTCCGCTGTCTCTTCTAGCAGATCAGGATCAATTCTCGCCGGAATCTTGTCCTGGGCTTTACGCAAGATATTTGAAATTCGCTTGTTGGCGGTGGCAAGACTTTCTGCTTCAGGCAGGCGACGGAATTCCTCGACCGCCTGAATTCTCGCGTCAAAATCAATCGGGGAAGTCGGTTGGCGCCGCAATACAGCTTCAAAAACATCAGGCTTGATGCCTTGTTCATGGTAATAGGCCCGTAGTCTCTCCATCATAAAATCGAACACCTGTCCTGGTAGATCCGGGGCTAAATCAAAATCATTGTACTCGCGATACGCATCTGCAGTCGCATCAAGCAAGGATATCAGATCAAGCGCCAGCCGCTGTTCAATGACAATCCGTAACAAACCCAAAGCGGCACGCCGCAGTGCAAACGGATCTTTATCTCCCGTGGGCATCAGTCCAATACCGAAAATACCCAACAGCGTATCCAGTCTATCGGCTATCGCCAGTGCCTGACCAATCACCGATAACGGTAAAGAATCGCCCGCAAAACGCGGCATATATAATTCATCCAGTGCCTGTGCCACCTCAGCGGGTTCGCCATCATGAATCGCATAATGGCGGCCCATTGTGCCCTGCAATTCAGGAAATTCAGCCACCATATCAGTCAACAGATCACATCTGGACAACAGTGCGGCGCGTGTGGCCCATGCTGTATTGCCGCCTAATTGTTGCGCTATCTGTGCAGCGATAGCCGCCACCCGCTCTGTCTTCTGAAACAGTGTACCCAGTTTTTTCTGATAGATGACCTGCTGTAAGTCAATTACCCGGTCAGCTAATTTCGTCCTGCGGTCCTGTTCCCAAAAAAAAGTGGCGTCCGCCAGGCGGGGTCGTATCACCCGTTCATTGCCTTCCTGAACGACAGATGGCTCATTGCTCTCGATATTACTGACGGTAATGAAACGGGGCAACAGACGACCATTATCATCCACCACATGAAAATATTTCTGGTGTCCTTTCATTGCTGAAATCAAGGCCTCAGACGGCACCTGCAGATATTTCTCATCGAAGCTGCCCACCACAGACACTGGCCACTCGACCATGCCGGTGACCTCATTCAACAGATCATCATCAATAACCGCCTGCCCTTGTATCGCTACCGCCGCCGCCAACACCTGATTGCGAATCGTATCGCGCCGAGCTACGAAATCTGCCACTACTCGCCCTTTAGTTTCCAGCAAAGACGCATAGGCTGCAGGCTCCGAAATATTCAGCGTACCCGGATGATGGAAACGATGACCACGCGTCTCACGACCGGCATGCAAGCCAAACATTTCAGCCTCAACGACCACATTGCCAAACAACAGTACTAACCAGTGGACAGGTCGCACAAATGCCTCAGTCAGACACCCCCAACGCATGCGTTTCGGGATCGGCAGGGCTGCCAGGGCATCGCGAATGAGCGCTGGCAACAAACTCTGCACCGCCACATCTTCCTGCTGTCTCCGATAAACCAACCAGGCATCCTGGCCCTTTTCCAGGGTCTCAAGCTCATCCACGGCGACTCCACAAGAGCGCGCAAACCCCATAGCTGCAGGTGTGGGAATGCCATTTTCGCCAAACGCGGCTTTGAGCGCCGGGCCACGCCGTTCTTTGACTTGCCCGACCTTGACTACATCCAGCCCTTTGATCAGTACTGCAAGACGACGGGGCGTGGCATAAGATTTCACCTCGCCATAGCTAACAGCGAGTTTGTCTAACCCTTTAACTATGCCGCACGTCAATGCCTGGCTAAGTTGAGACAATGCCTTGGGAGGCAGCTCCTCCGTGCCTATCTCAAAAAGAAGATCCTGCTTTTCCATTAGCCAGGCCCTTTTTTCGACATCTCTGTCTGGTGAGAGTGGGCACTGTCACACAACGGGAAACCCAACGCTTCACGGCCCTGATAATAGGCTTCCGCCACTGCCTGTGACAAAGTCCTGACACGACCGATATAACGAGCTCGCTCGGTGACGCTGATCGCATGGCGGGCATCTAATAAATTGAAAGTATGTGAGGCCTTCAGCACCATTTCATACGACGCCAGCGGTAGCCCTGCCTTGATCAATTGATGGCTCTCTGATTCATAGGCATCAAAGGCAATAAATAATGCATCCACATTCGCATGCTCAAAATTGTAAGCCGACATTTCGACTTCGTTCTGATGGAAAACATCGCCATAACTGACACTGCCCATGGGGCCTTCATGCCAAACCAGATCGAATATGCTTTCCACGCCCTGTAGATACATCGCGATTCTTTCCAGCCCATAGGTGATTTCCCCGGTAACCGGTGCGCAATCCAGGGCCCCAACCTGTTGAAAATAGGTGAACTGCGTCACTTCCATGCCGTTCAACCAGACTTCCCATCCCAGCCCCCAGGCACCTAGCGTTGGTGACTCCCAGTTATCCTCGACGAAGCGGATGTCATGTACCTGTGTGTCAAACCCCAGCATCCGGAGTGACCCCAGATAGAGTTCCTGAATATCCAGCGGTGAAGGCTTGATGATGACCTGAAATTGGTAATAGTGTTGGAGACGGTTTGGATTTTTGCCGTAGCGACCGTCCGTGGGACGGCGACAAGGTTGCACATAGGCGGCACGCCAGGGCTCCGGCCCAATGGCCCGTAAAAATGTAGCAGGATGGAATGTGCCGGCGCCGACCTCCATATCATAGGGCTGCAGCAACAAGCAGCCCTGCTCCGACCAATACTGTTGCAGCGCTAGAATCAATCCCTGAAAGGTATTAATATCCGCCGCCTTGTCATTCTTCATATGAGACTTCACTGCCACTCTATTAACGCCCTCTCCCACAGGGAGAGGGTTGGGGTGAGGGGATAGTGATGGAATTCACTATTTTATTACCCCCTCATCCTAACCTTCTACCCTCAAGGGCATAAATCCCTGAGGGAGAAGGGACTGCATCGATTACAGATTGCCTAATCATATCTTCAATGCCCTCGATCAAGCTGATTTCTCAGAAAATCAGAGCATTATCATGCGCCACAATTATGCTAACCGGACAGCAGTGATTCGATGTATTTACCCAATTACAAGAGTGCTCAGTATAACGTGGCTATCGTTATTGATCACCCCAAATCAGGTCAAGACTATGCTACAGACCTCAGCCAGCATTTCTCATCAATTCAACCCCCTGGCCACGCAAATAGTCTTCATAATCGCCACCGAAATCCACAACCCCCTGGGGTGTCATCTCAACGACATGTGTTGCCAATGAAGATACGAATTCACGATCATGGCTGACAAAAATAAGTGTGCCGGAATAGTTTTCCAGTGCGGTATTGAGGGATTCAATGGATTCCATATCCAGATGATTGGTCGGCTCATCCATGATAAGGACATTGGGTTTCTGTAACATCAATTTACCGAACAGCATGCGCCCTTGCTCACCACCGGAAATAACTTTGACAGATTTATTGATTTCATCCTGGGAAAACAGCAATCGACCGAGAATGCCACGAATTGCCTGCTCATCATCGCCTTTATTTTTCCATTGGCTCATCCAGTCGAAAAGCGTCATATCTTCCAAAAAATCATCAGTATGATCCTGGGCAAAATAACCGATGTTGGCATTCTCCGCCCATTTAAGCCTGCCCTTGTCCTTTTCCAGCTCACCGACCAAGGTGCGCAGCAAGGTGGTTTTGCCAATACCGTTGGGCCCGATAATAGCAACACGCTCACCGGCTTCTACCATGAGATCAAAATCAGTCAACACCGACTCCTCTCCAAAAGACTTACACAGCCCCTCAATATTCAGCGACTGACGATAAAGTTTTTTCTCCTGTTCAAAGCGGATGTAGGGACTAACTCTGCTAGACGGTTTGATATCCTCCAGCTTAATTTTCTCAATCTTGCGTGCACGAGAAGTTGCCTGTTTAGCCTTGGATGCATTGGCGGAAAAGCGACTGACAAAAGACTGCAAATCTGCAATCTGAGCCTTTTTCTTTGCATTCTCATTGTGTTGGCGTTCACGAACCTGGGTGGCCGCTGTCATATACTCATCATAATTACCCGGATAGATGCGTAGCCCACCATAATCCAGATCAGCCATATGGGTACAGACACTATTTAGAAAGTGACGGTCATGGGAAATGATGATCATGGTACTGTTGCGTTGGTTAAGAATTTCCTCCAACCAACGAATGGTGTTGATATCGAGGTTATTGGTAGGCTCATCCAGCAACAAAATATCAGGATTAGAAAATAGCGCCTGAGCCAGCAACACTCGCAATTTCCACCCCGGTGCAACGGCACTCATTGGCCCCTCATGCTGTGCCAGAGGTATCTCGAGGGCCAGTAGTAATTCACTGGCACTGGATTCAGCAGTATAACCATCCAGCTCGGCAAATTCTGTTTCCAGCTCTGCCACCTTCATGCCGTCATCTTCTGTCATTTCGCTTAGGGAATAGATACGGTCACGCTCTGCTTTTATTTTCCACAACCGGCTGTGCCCCATGATGACAGTATCCAGCACGCTATAGTCTTCATATGCAAATTGATCCTGGCGCAATTGGCCAACACGCTCATTGACAGCAACAGAAACCGTGCCTGATGATTGCTCTAGTTCGCCACTCAGAATTTTCATCAGTGTCGACTTGCCACTGCCATTAGCGCCGATAAGTCCATATCGGTTACCGCCACCAAATTTGACAGAGATGTTTTCGAACAGAGGCTTAGCCCCGAACTGCATGGTGATGTTTGCTGTTGTAATCAAAATATTTACCCAGAATTGTTAAAAACCCGCCAATACCGAATCACGCACAATATTTGCATTGATTATGGAAAGCCGCACAGTTTAACAGCAATTGAAGGCTCAGAGGGCATGAAATGTATTTTTATTTGACCAGATGCAAGATTCAGGGCTTGCTGAACGGACACTGGTGATGGCCATAAGATCCACTGAGTGGATTTTAACAACGTTATCAAGTGAAAAAAATATCGGGGGGAAATCGTATCCTGAAATTAACCCGGTTTCTTGCGCGGTGCCTGCCATATTTCTTAAGTCGCCCCTCACCCTGCCGATAATGTCAGTAAGGAATGACCTATGGCAAAATTAGTCGTACAACCTACATCTACCGCACAATGGCATGCCCTGGTTAGCGAGGCAGAGGCAGCAAGCGGCTGTATTCTGGATCAGGACATCGAAAGTTACCTGGTGTTCCTGCTAATGCGCTATACCAACAAACCCCATATGATATCCCGTGTATTGGGGCTCGATTATTTACAGGCTGGCTCGGCCAATAAACGTGTCCATCACGATAAACTACGTGATGTAGGAGATCATTGTCTGCTTTTTTCAGGGCTATTCCCGCAACATGCAGAAAAGCGCATGGTCAAGATCAGTTACTTCGTTGATCTGGGGCGCGTAGCCTATCACCAGATGGCAGAACTCACTTCCACCCTTATGGGCGAAACATATGCCAATCTATCCCGGGAATTCGTATCCCTGATGGATATACTACAAACCATGCGCACTGTACGTGGAAAGGGTGCTCCCCTGGCGCCCATGCATGCCTTCGAACTGTGGCAAGATACTGGCAGCCAACATGCCTATAAAACCCTTCGCTCTTCCACTGGCGCATGCCCTGTAAAGCCTGATGAGCACGGGCAATCCAGTAAAACGAGACCACCTAAACTGCATTAATTACCGCAAACCAAACCCGTTTCCAAACAGCTGTGCCCTGGAAAACACATAAGATCAGTTTCCTTGGTTTCCGGCTAATCCATGTTCAAGGTATACTAGCCAGCATTAATTAGTACTGGAAAAACGACCTTGAGCTACTACGCCATCATCATCGGCGCTTTTATCGTCGCTGGATTAATCATCACAGCTTTTGGCTGGCGCGCCTTTCAGAAGAGCAAAGCATCCACACAGTGGCCATCGGTCAGTGGCAAGATCAGCGAGGCCCAACTCGCTTCTGCAGAAAACGATTTGCTACCCGATATCCGCTTCAGCTACACCATTAAGACAGAGCGCTATCAAGGCCGGGTTGAATTTCCACCGGGCACCATGCCGATGCCTGGTTTTGCGCAGAAGCAACTTGAAAAATACCCATTAGGTAGTGAGGTGCAGATTTACTACAATCCACTACAGCCTGATCGAGCAACCCTTGAACCAGGGGGCGCAGATGATGACTGGCTGGTACTCGCAACCGGTATCGGCGTCACTGCACTCGGTCTGTTCGCAATGTTTTTTAGCGGTTAAACGGGTGAACAAATGAGGCCTTATCTATTTTTTATCATGTCCCTGGTGCTCCTCAGCGGCTGTGATATCAATGAGTCAATGCGCGCCAAAGCAAAGGATGGGACAACTGCAAATGCCCGCGAGATCGCTGCAAATGGAGGCTGCATGGGATGCCACGCAACTTCGAACAGTGTCTATGGGCCGGCATGGAAACTGGTCAGCAAACGTTATCAGGGCATGCCAAAGGCACGCAGCATACTCATTGAACGGATCAAAAACGGCAGTTACGGACGCTGGGATCACATTACCGACGGCAAGCGGATGCCACCACAGAAGGGGGCCTTGAACAATGAAGAGCTGGGGATCGTCGTGGACTACATCCTCTCCCTGGCAAAAAAGTAGTTCTTTACCCTATTGCAACTGTGGATGAATTCCCGGCAACTGTTTTGCTATGATTGGCGTTTTCTTCGATTGATAAAATTCACATAATGACAAGCAAACGCAAAGCCGTTGCCCTGATATCAGGCGGGCTCGATTCCATGCTGGCCGCCAAACTGATGCTCGACCAGGGCATCCATGTCGAGGGCATCAATTTCTATACAGGCTTTTGTGTGGAAGGCCATACCCACGCCATTCGCCGCAAGGACCGTGATAAAGCCAAACGGAACAACGCCCTGTGGGTTGCCGAAAAACTGGGGATCAAACTCCACATCATCGATGTGATTGAGGAATACAAAGACATTGTCATCAATCCCAAGCATGGCTATGGCGCCAATCTTAATCCATGCCTGGATTGCAAGGGATTTATGGTCAAGAAAGCCTATCAATGGTTACAGGAAAACAATTTTGACTTTATCATCACCGGCGAGGTCGTTGGCCAGAGACCCATGTCTCAACGCCGCAACACCATGCCGGTAGTGGCGCGAGAATCCGGCGCCAACGCCCTCTTACTTCGCCCTTTATGCGCACACTTACTACCCATGACCCACCCGGAGGAACAAGGCTGGGTTGAACGGGATAAACTGCTCAACTTAAGCGGACGAAGCCGCAAACCCCAGATTGCCATGGCAAAGCAGTACAACCTGGATGACTATGCACAACCCGCTGGCGGCTGTTGTTTCCTGACCAACGAGCATTATGCATCCAAACTCAAAGACCTTTGGGCGAGCCGTGGTGAAAGAAACTATGAGTTGGACGACATTATGCTACTCAAGGTAGGGCGGCACCTGCGCCCCCGCCCACATTTTAAACTCATCATCGGGCGCGAAGAAGGGGAAAACCGTTACCTGGAAGGTTACCGCCGCCAGTACACCCATCTCAAACCCATCAGCCATATTGGCCCGCTGGCACTGATTGATGGCACGCCCGACGACGACGATCTCCTGCTGGCAGCCCGCCTGGTGGCACGCTACAGTCAGGGCCGGGATGCAGATCAGGTACGAGTGGAAATTTCAGAAGGATCACACCAGCCTCACACCCTGGATGTAAAACCCCTGGCTGACCAAGACATCCCTCAGGAATGGCACGTATAATGACTCACTTTACATTGGATGCTCGGCGTCTACTGTGTCCACTACCCGTCATCCGGACCCAGAACAAAATCAAAACGCTGCAGACTGGCGATGTCCTGGAGGTTATCTGCACCGACCCGGGAGCAAACCATGACATACCGGCATGGTGCCGCATCCACGGACACAAAATCATTGATACCGTAGTGGAAGAAGATGAAATTAGAATCACTATCAGTGTAGACAAGCGATAACCGCACTAATTAAGTGCCTGCACGCACTAGTTTGGTGTATATTACAACGATAAAAATAGCCAATAAGATACTATCTAGTTAATTTTTAAATGATTTTAACACTGGCATATTTCATGCTATAAACGTTCACAAATGAAATAATCATGTAACCATTAAATTAAATATATCCAAAGTTCTGGGAGGAACCAAATGTCCGCAGCTAAAATTTCTAAAATGATCAAAGACAACGGTGTCAGTTTCGTTGACCTGCGTTTTACCGATACCCGAGGCAAAGAACAGCATGTCACCGTACCCAGCCGCGATGTTGACAGTGGGTTCTTCAAAAATGGAAAAATGTTCGATGGCTCATCGATTGCTGGCTGGAAAGGCATCAACGAGTCCGACATGATCCTGATGCCTGACCCCAGCACCTATGTCATGGACCCTTTTATGGATGAGCCCACACTGAATTTGCGCTGTGACATCCTGGAACCCACCACAATGAAGGGCTACGAACGCGACCCTCGTTCCATCGCCAAGCGCGCCGAAGCCTATCTCAAATCGACCAAGATTGCGGACACCGCCTATTTCGGACCTGAGCCAGAGTTTTTTGTATTCGACGATGTACGCTGGGGCGCAGATATGAGTGGCTCCTTCGTCAAAGTGGACTCTGATGAAGCCGCATGGAACTCGGAAAAAGTTTACGAAGACGGTAATATCGGTCACCGCCCCTCGGTCAAGGGCGGTTATTTCCCTGTCCCACCCGTCGATTCGCAGCATGACCTGCGCTCGGCCATGGCGCTGGCAATGGAAGAAATGGGCCTGGTCACTGAAGCCCATCACCACGAAGTCGCCACGGCAGGACAGAATGAAATCGGCACCCGATTCAACACCCTGGTGAGAAAAGCCGATGAGCTGCAAATTCTAAAATATGTGGTTTTGAACGTTGCCCACGCCTATGGCAAGACTGCAACCTTTATGCCCAAACCGCTGGTCGGTGACAATGGCAGTGGTATGCACGTCCACCAGTCCCTGGCCAAGAACGGCAAAAACCTGTTCACCGGCAACCGATATGGTGGCCTATCTGATACTGCGCTTCATTATATTGGCGGGATTTTCAAGCACGCCCGTGCGCTAAATGCCTTCACCAATGCCAGCACCAACAGCTACAAACGACTGGTGCCAGGCTTTGAAGCCCCTGTCCTGTTGGCCTATTCTGCACGCAACCGTTCAGCCTCCTGCCGGATCCCGTATGACAGCAACCCGCAGGCGCGCCGTATTGAGGTCCGTTTTCCGGACTCCTGTGGCAACCCCTACTTCATCTTTGCTGCCTTGATGATGGCGGGCCTTGACGGCATCAAAAACAAGCTCAACCCGGGTGACGCCATGGACAAGGATCTGTACGATCTGCCACCGGAAGAGGAAAAGAAAATCGCCACAGTCTGTAGCTCGCTCGATCAAGCCCTCGATTGCCTGGACAGCGACCGCAAGTTCCTGACTGCCGGTGGTGTATTTACTGATGACATGATTGACGGATATATCGACCTCAAGATGGAAGAAGTTACCACCTTGCGTATGACCACCCATCCCATTGAGTTTGATCTGTATTATAGTCTGTAACAGACTGATTTTATTAAATCAGGTTGAAAATAAGCCCCGCTAGCGGGGCTTATTTTTTTGACAAATTCGGTCAAAAAGGTAACATATAGGGTGTGAAGTTTCTGTCACCCTATTTCTGGCGCTGCATCTGGCCGGCTCTCCTGTTAATACCAAGCCTGTCCCTGGCTGAGGTCTACAAGCAGGTATTACCGGACGGGAGCGTGCTATTTTCAGACCAGCCCACATTGGGAGCGGAGCAAATCGAAATCTCTCCGATCCAGACCTATAGCGCACCGCCCATCCCCGTCAGTAACGCTTCCCGCAAGTCGACAAGTTCAAAAAAACATGATGTTAATCATTATGATGAAATCAAGATAGTCAAACCGGAAGATGGCGCCACTATCCGTGAAAATGCAGGCACCGTTAATATTGCCATTTCCCTGTCGCCGGCGTTAAGGGTAGATGAAGGCCACAGCATTGTCCTTCTCATGGATGGTGGAGCGGTACAAGATCCAGCCCAAACCACAAGATTTACCCTGCTCAACGTAGATCGCGGCACCCATCAGCTGCAGGCAGCCATACTGGATTCTGAAGGTAAAACGATCCTGACCTCCAGCACGGTAACTTTTCATCTCTTTCGCGTACATCGCGCAATACCTAGACCAGCCGCAGGGAATTAAACTACCCCACTACAAATAGACGAGGAGTTAGGTTGCAGGAGCGGCTTTCACCCTCTAAGCCATGCCGTGTCAGCACCAAAACTGATACACAAATACACCCTGCTGCACTATAATGGTGCGATTCGATCAAGAATGAATGTGCCGCAGGATAATCAAAATGCAATTTCTTCGATGTAAGCCATCCAACCCATGGCGAGAAAAGAATCATCTCACTGATTAATATGAGATTTTCAAACCACATCCGCTGTAGCCTGCTGCGGCGAAAAACACTGCCGTCAATCATAAAAGCTGGTTTACTTCTTGCAATTCATGGCTGTGGACTCAAATGAAATGAAGCATAACGATTCCGTTCAACGGATCATCGAGAATCTAAACACGGCGACGCTACTCTTCGACGAACAACGCCTATTACAATATATCAATCCAGCGGGGGAGATCCTGTTTGAGAACAGTGCCCGTCATTTATTAGGGCAGCCCATCGGAAAGCTTTGGCCAGACTCAGCAGCGTTCACCGGAAAATTGCTGCAATCCCTGGAAAACGGTCACGCTTATACCGAACGTGAAGTCTCGCTGCAGTTTCCTCAGCACAAATCAATCACAGTGGACTTAACGGTTTCTCCTCTGTGGGACACACAGCAAAAGCGTGAATTACTCGTTGAATTACTGCCTGTGGACCGCCATCTGCGTATTGCCCGGGATGAGGACCTGCATGATCAATACCAGGCGACCCGTACGCTCATCCGAGGGATGGCTCATGAAATCAAAAACCCCTTGGGCGGGTTAAGGGGCGCGGCCCAATTACTGGAACAAGAGTTAACAGATAATAATCTCAGGGAATATACCCAGGTCATTATGGACGAGGCCGACCGCCTGAAAAATCTCCTTAACCGCATGCTCGGCCCCAATACCCTGCCTCAAAAACGCATGATGAATATCCATGAAGCCCTGGAACGTGTACGCAC
>QIGV01000133.1 GCA_003230085.1 Gammaproteobacteria bacterium | reverse complement strand
AAAATTATAAAATATCATAATTTATGATCGGCCAGAGACGAGTTTTCTTTAAAATTTAGGAAGCAGCTGTGACAAGGGCGGTAATATAAATTAAGTGCAGCGAAGCACAACAGATTATGCTGCGAAAAGAAATCAGGATTGGGAGCTAAAACTACAAATTATCTATATGGCGCGCCCTGGAGGATTCGAACTGGAATCGGGATACCATTTTTATCTGTGCGTATAAAACATATCTAAATTTAAATAGAAACAATTTTTTGCCCCGATTAAAGTAATACAAGCTGACCGTTGGAGCAATTATTAAACGCACCTCCAAGCACAGCAACTTACTCGACACAAGAATCGCATGCCCTCTCATTGGCGAAATACCTAAATGACCATTGCTAATGGTCATTTCACATGCTAGAATGACCATCACATCTAGTCATTTAAGAGGGCGCCTATCATGGAGAAAATTTCCAAAACTGAATTTAAAGCTCATGCTTTAGCCGTTTTAAGAGAAATTGAGCAAAGCGGTCAATCTAAAATCATCACGGACCGCGGCAAGCCGACGCTTGAAATTAAGAAACTGAGACAACGCGAGACAGAACCTTTGGCATTATTAAAAGGGACCGTCATTAAATACGATGCGCCCACCTCCCCGGTCACTGATGATGATTGGGAAAATGCCTGATGATCGTCATCGATACACATGTATTGGTATGGTGGGCAAGCAGCTCTGATGCATTATCGACAGCGGCTGCCAAGGCGATCAAGAAAACATTGGCCAAGAACGATGAAATCATTATTTCCTCTATTTCTGCATGGGAAATATCCATGCTGATAGAAAACGGCCGCTTAGTGCTGAGCATGGACGTGGAAAGCTGGCTTGATGAGGTCTCACAAATTGACGGCATACGCTTTGTGCCAGTCGATAATGAAATAGGGATCAAATCAACGATGCTGCCGGGTGAATTTCACAAAGACCCAGCTGATCGAATTATTGTAGCAACCGCAAGAAAACTGGCCGTCCCTCTGGTTACCGCTGATGAAAAAATCATTAATTACGAACATGTCAAAACTGTCTGGTAATAAGTTGAACGCAGGGTCACTTTTCGATGCAATTTAACACAGAATCCAGCGCTTTTAATTCAAGATGTTACTAGATTGTTAAATTGCATCCAAAGGTCAATTTTTGATATTTTCATAACAATTCACTCTATTCGCTCAAAACACATGGCACGAGTAGGGTACAATTTCGGCACAAGGCATTGCGACCGAAAATGCTGCAGAAGAAAATCAGTATAAGAAATTGAAATGATAGGAATCTTTGGCGCGCCCTAGAGGATTCGAACCTCTGACCTTTGGAATCGGAATCCAACGCTCTATCCAGCTGAGCTAAGGGCGCAATTTTGAAAACATGATATCAGTGATTTGTACACATCGAATACCGGCGAACACCAAGCCGTATGTTCGGGCGATAATTTACCAGAATTAGAATGTTTTTTGTATGATTCTGAAGATATTATCCCTGTTTTCTCAATGTGGCACTTTTTCTGCCAGTGGCCGGTATTGCAGGGCGTAGAACATTTCCAGGTAACGGCGTGTCTCACCGCGCTCCAGGTTGGTCACATAGTTCCAGAAACCATAGATGCGCGACAGGGTCATCATGCGTTCTGCATACAGGTCCCAGGTATAGTGCTTTTTGATGCGCTCAAGAGACTTGGTTGAAATTTGCTCCCAATATTGTGGTGATTCCTTGGTTCGCGCAAAAAATTCGGCCATCAATATGGCAGCCTGATCCCCATGATTTGGCCCGATATGAAACCCGGAAATGCCATTTTCAATAATTTCCAAAGGACCGCCATAACGTGTGGCAAATGTGGGTAACCCGGTACTCATGGCTTCTATTACTGTCAATCCGAAGGCCTCAAACAGAGCCGGTTGCACAAAGGCACCACGGTGGTCAGCAATATAACGATAGAGTTCCCCTGCCAGATTCTTCTCCAGTTGAACGCCCAACCAACGGACTTGCCCATCAAGTTCATAGCGGTCCATCAGCTCATGCATCAGAGCGATCTGCTCACGCTCTTCCCGGTCTCCAGATAATGAAGCATCAACATGACCGGCCACCAGAACCAGATTAGCGGCTTCACGTAGTTGTGGGCATTCACCATACCACTGCACTAAACCTGTTATATTCTTGATATGATCAAGACGCGCCATGGAAAACAGCAGCGGTTTATCCCGTTCCTGTAGTACACCGCGGGCATCCGGCCCCTGGTTTCCGCCAAAAATCATCTCTTCCAGTTCATCATGTAATGCAGTCAGACGGCGGCTTTTATCTGAATAAGGGAAATACACATCCGGGTTGGCGCCCGGTGAAACAATGTTAAATTTTGGGTCAAACATCTCGATCCCATTGACCACACGGTAGAGTTCCGGCATGGTGAAAGCACTGTAGCTTTCATACTGACCTACACTTTCACTGTTACCCGCAATCTCCTGATAGGTACTGGTAATAATAAAATCTGCAGAGTTCATGGCAATCAGGTCAGCAGTAAATTGGCAGGAGAAATGATACTGTTCCTCATTGTCCTTCCAGTATAAATCAGACATAAGGTACTTGGTCTTCTCCAGTGCATGTGCAATATTGCATTGGGTAACGTGAAGACTGTGCGCCAGCATGCTTGCTACGAGATTACCATCTGAATAATTTCCCACAATGAGGTCAGGGCGACCGGACAACTCGGCCAGCACCTCTCGCTCAACATCCTGGGTAAAACGTTCCAGGTAGGGCCATACCTCAAAACGGGATATCCAGTGTGGGATCACTTCCCCATCAGGATTGCGAAATGGTACACGCAGGATGCGCGCCGATTCAGTGCCGGTGATCGACTCGACGCGCTGATCACAGGTGGTATTGCCAGCTTCTGGAATCAAACGTGTCACTACCAGTATCTGGGGATCAATGTCGAGGCCCTGCTCCGCAAGTCGCTTACGCATTTCCTTTTCCAGGGCGCGTACCTGATCCAGGATATAGACAACCTGGCCACCAGTATCCGGCAGCCCCAGGACATTGTCCTGAGCAAAATAGCCGTGTGGTGAGAGAATAGCCATACTGAAAATCATTGGGATCCTGCTTAGAAAGCGTTCCAGGTTACCCGGATCAGGTGCTTCAAGAATATCGATCAGTAATGACAGCGTGTCACGCATGCGTGTGACAGACCGGCCCCAACCAGGCTCAAAACCCAGTGACTGAAGGGTATGGCCGACCACACTCCATCCCTCTTCTGGTGCTTGTGTCTCCAAATAGTCATCGGCCTGGCGCAAGTACTTGCGAAGCTCTGAAACGCTGCGTATGCGGTCATTCAGCATTAACTGCTGCCCTTGATACTGATGGACGGTCAGAAAATCAAGAATATGCTGCCCACCTGATCCCAATTCTTGAAATAGCTGACTGGAAAGACGCCGGTTGAGAAATTCCACGCCACGCCCAATGGAGCGGGACTCGCGTAACTTGGGAAATTCACGACTAAAGGGACCGATATCGAACTCCAGTATCAGATTGTTCCCAGACTTGCGGCTATCAACCAGGCTTTCCTTGCAGGCGAAATACTGACTCGGGGTAATTGTCTCGATCTGCAATGATTCAGCATGAATGCGCAGATATTTCCAGCGAGCGATATAGGGACGAACGGCCAAATATACCCATGGTGATGCAATGGCAGACTCCTGCGCCGAACGCAGGACTTTACAAAAAGGCGAGTTAGTAAAATTTATCTCCGTATTATCGCAACAAAATTTTTCGAGTTCATCCCAGATTTCCGAGCGCAGCAAGAAAGGCTTTCCCAGCCCAATGAGCTGGCGCAATAGTGTAAAACAAATTTCACGATTTTTTTGTAAGTATTCTTTTATCTCTGGCACCATATCTACACTAACTCTGTTTGTTGTTTCCCACGAAAAGAACCAAGGAAATCATAATATTCGATTCCCTCTATTATGCCCCATGCATACTCACCGGTCGCAAAATGAATCCGCTCCCGATTCCGTAGTTTTTCCAGCTCAGGACTATGGTTGCCTACGACAACGCCTAATGTCTCACCGGACAACATCTCCTCATCATTACCTGAATCACCCGCAACGAGAATGTGCTCCACGGCAATACCCCATTTATCGGCAATGTAGCGTAAGGCTGCACCCTTGGATGCCCGCACTGGCAATATATCCAGGTAGGTCCCATGGGAATAGACCACG
Organism: Gammaproteobacteria bacterium; assembly: GCA_003230085.1. Lineage (GTDB taxonomy): Bacteria > Pseudomonadota > Gammaproteobacteria > SZUA-140 > SZUA-140 > SZUA-140. The sequence continues at coordinate 15,888 of QIGV01000133.1, read as the reverse complement.
TTGACGTGTAATTTCTGCTTCCGTATATGGCGAATAATACCATTGATCGTCGGCGCCTTTTCCGGGTCAATGAAATAACTAATTTTAAATTCACGCTGCTCACGCCGCGGTTGCAGGCGCAGCCCTGTAATATTCTTCATAGCATGGAGCACGTCATCCGGCTCCCACTGATGTTGAATATGCCTCTTCCAGGTCACATCCTGAATCAACTTACGCCCATAGTGAATCTCGGTGCCGACAGCCGTGATGAAAAAATCCGGTGCGGGAACTGACCATTTTTTTAGTACTTCCCTGGCACTCTCAATCCGACGCCCTGTCGCCACACCAAAGCCAATGTGATCCTCGATACCACGCAGCTGTGACAGTAGCGCTGTCAAAGCATCCCGGTCACCGATCAAGGTATTATCGATATCACAGACCAATATACGGTCGGAGATCGGTAGGCGGCTCTTCGAAGCAATGCTTGGCTTCTTCCCTTTTCGCGACTTGTTAATGACCCGAGTGATTGCCTTCAGATATTTGGTGACATGCCCATCCCAGGAAAAATGACGCTTAGTGCCGGCTATACCCGCCTTGGACCATCGCGTCCACTGACGTTTATCTGTCAGGGCTTCCACCAATATTTCACCCAGGCGATCAGCATCCATTGGGTCTATCAATACCCCATTCTTACAGTAATGAATAATGTCACGCGGACCGCCATCCTCAGTGGCGATAATGGGCAAGCCGCTAGCCGCAGCTTCGAGTAGCGTCAGCCCGAAGGGTTCAGTAAGCGCTGGATTGACAAATAGGCCTTTGCTCTTCGCAGCCAGGCGGTAAAGATATGGCACTTCTTCCGGCTCGTGACGTTTGGGATAAGCGATGCACCCGTAAAGGTCATAGCGATCGATCATGACCATTAATTCGGTCAACACCCGGCGCGGCCCCTTTTCCATGGAGGCCAGTTCATCACGATTCCCTGCAATGATAACAAGGTTCGCCAATTCCCTGAGTTGCGGGTTTTCAGCGTAAGCGCGCACCAGGGTAGCAATGTTTTTACGTGGATCCGCTCTCGACAGGGCGAGTACCATGGGTTTGTCCGGGTCCGTCAAGAACCGTGAAATCTGCCCGTAGATAGGCGGCATAAATCGGCCTCGGCGGGGAGGATAGAATCGATCAAGGTCTATGCCAGGCGGAATCACCACCATGCGATCTGGCTGGTAATTATCATAGAGACTATATTGCTCATCAACTTCCTGGGCGGTACTGGCGATAACCAATGCCGCATTGTCCAGCACTTGATCTTCCGCCTCTATGCGTTGACTAATATGGTACTGGTTTTCAATATTCTCGGATTTTACACCTTGCGCCATCAGACGCTGCCGCTTTACATGACCCAGCGAGTGTCCAGTAAACACCAAAGGCGTATTCAATAGACTGGATAAGCGATTACCAACATAGCCCGCATCGGCATAATGACTGTGAATGATATCCGGGATACGTCCAACTTGGCGGATATGCTTCAGCGCCTGATCAGCAAAACTGTCTAGATAAGGCCAAAGCACTTCCTTGCGCAGATAACGGCGCGGCCCGCAAGGCAGGCGTATGATAAACGCCTTATCAGAAATCTGCTCCTGGGGTTGTGCGTAATCCGGGCCGATTTTCGCATCGATAACGCTACGCGTCAGAATATCAACCCGGTCAACCTGGGAATGACTGGCCAGTGCCGTAGCCAGCTCCAGCACATACTTGATCTGGCCGCCAGTATCAGAATCGCGGCCCAGCTCATTGCTGTGTCCACGCATGAGCCCATGTACACTGATCAGCAGGAGATACAGACCATTTTCACTATCAACTAACAACATTGTCTCCCCAGGTGGCCGGAACACACCTTTCTATATATCAGGGAACGACCGCATCCATGATGGGGGAATGTCATTCTGGCTTTAGATTCCTCGACAGATCGCTATTCTTATCGAACGACTGTGTACATGATTGAGACATCAAGGAAAGTTCACAGCCATTGCGATTGCAAAAAATTACTGGCCACCGCTATCAAATATCTGATTAATGGCTGGCTTCTTCTATCTATCACTCGATTCACAATAGCACTAAGCGCCATACCTTGCAATTTTTTGGCTTATCCTTACAACCCTATATTTGTGCGGCTAGCGAAGAGAAGTTGAGCTTAAACGAGATGCTAAAGCGTACTGTTAGCCAGTGTTTCGACAATAGGGCAATGGCCCCGATGTTTACCAGTTTGGCATTCCTCGATCAAACGATCCAACGCTGACCGCATGGCTTCAAGATCACTGATCTGCGCATCAATCTGCTCACGCCTTTTTTCTGCTTGTTCACGCACATCATCACAGTGGCCATCACCCAGCTCAAGCAATTTTGCAATTTCTCGCAGGCTGAAACCAAGGCGTTGAGCCCTTTTGATAAAACGGATCCTATCAGCTACCTCCATAGAATAGACGCGGTAACCGCTCAAAGGCCTATCAGGCTCGTTGACCAGACCGACGCGCTGATAATAGCGCACGGTCTCAACATTCACACCAAGTGTTCTGGCCAAACGGCCGATTGTCAGTGGTTTATTTGTCATATTGTTTCTCCATGCCCTTGGCCTCAGCCACAATAAGCATAAACCATATTTAAAAATCTGTCAGGCTGTTACTGATTGATATATTTCGTCATAATATAGACGAGATCCTGTGCGCCTCCGCTGATGAGGAACGCTAAGCCCAGAATACAGTGTTGGCTTGAGGTAGTGGATCACTCTATGAATTATTGTGCCCGTCAATAAACAAGTTGACAGTATAAATGGATAAAATAGTGCCGCCGGATAGTGAAGAACCCAAAAGCAAATCACAAATCAAGCGTGAGATTGCCGCATTAAAAGAGCTTGGCAAACAGTTGGTTGCACTGTCAAGGAAGAATCTCACGGCAATACCCCTGCCAGAAAACCTGATGGATGCCATACTGGCTGCTAAAACATTTAAGCGCGAGGTCTTGCGCAGACAGTTACAACATATTGCCGGGATTCTGGATCACGGCGATGCCGATGTAGAAGCGATTTATCGGGCTCTACATGAGCTGTCATTGCCACACAAAAAAGAGGTGCAGACCATGCATGAGGTGGAGCGATGGCGAGATACCTTGATTGCAGGTGACGATGCGCTTATTAATGATCTGGTGCACCGTTACGTCAATGCAGATCGCCAACAGCTAAGACAATTGGTGCGTAATGCACGAAGAGAGCAGCAGCATAACAGCCCACCTAAATCTCGCCGCGCACTATATCAGTATCTGATGGATCTACAATCCGGGAATTAACTTTTTCCTGCAGGCCCTGATTAATCATCTATGTGGCGAATGATCCAGCAAGTGTGAATTTTTGGATTGCGCTCGAAGTCTTTTGGCAGTGTCGCTTTGCTAATGTCATCGACTGACAGTCCAGTCAGCGCCTCTCGATCCATCTTGAATCGGCGCAGATTATTCGAGAAAATCAGTGTGCCGTCCGGTGACAGTAGCCTAGCCGTTTTCTTGATCAGATCAACATGATCGCGTTGTATATCCAGGGTGCTGTCCATACGTTTTGATGTTGAAAAACTGGGTGGGTCGAGAAAGATCAGCCCATACTTCTGATGGTCGCTATCAGCACTTGTTTTGTCCAGCCATTGCAAGCAGTCCGCTTGAATGAATTTATGCTGCTCCCCTTTGAAGTCATTGATCACCATATTTCGTTTGGCCCAATCCAGATAGGTATTGGACATGTCGACCGTAGTTGTTGATTGTGCACCACCCTTGGCGGCGTAGACGGTCGCCGCCCCGGTGTAAGCGAACAGATTCAGGAAGCATTTTCCTGGCGCCATTTTGGCCAACCTGCCCCGGGTAATACGTTGATCGAGGAATAGGCCGGTGTCGAGGTAATCATCGAAGTTGACCTGAAACCGGCAGCCGTTTTCGCGTATCACATGAAAATGTTTGCTGTTATCCAGTTGCTGATACTGTGTATTGCCTTTTTGTTTGCGCCGTAGCTTGAAAAATAAGTGCGCTTCATCTATTCCTAGCTCGTCGAGCACAACCCCAAGGGACTCGCGCAACCTTAAACGGGCCTTGCTCTCATCAATGCTTTTGGGTGCTTCATATTCCTGGGCATGAACCCAGGGTTGTTCGTCCTTGTCTATACCCTGATAGACATCAATGGCCAGCGCGTATTCGGGTAGATCGGCATCATACAAACGGTAACAGTCGATCTGCTCGCGTTTGAGCCAGCGGCTAAGATGTTTGCGATTTTTCTTCAGACGATTGGCGAACATCTGTGCCGCATCGCTGCGTTTGTCCCTGGCCAGTGGGCGCGGTCCTTTCTGGGCACTAAAATACCACTCCGGCGCGACTTCAAAGTGGAGTAGCTTGCACTCCAGCGCACCGTTATACAGTGCATGGATACGTTTGGCGCGCAGTCCGAGATTTTTCCCCAGTTCAGCATTGCCGGTGAAGATCGCAACACGCCAACCCTGAAATTGTTTTTTCAGGGTGTTGCCGAGTTCTGAATAGAGGGTGTCCAGACCATGTTCAGCGCCCATGCGGTGACCATAGGGGGGATTGCATATCACCAAACCAGGCTTGATATCAGATGCTGGTGCGCATGTTTTAATATCCTGTTGTTCTATATTTATATAGTCTTTCAGGTCTGCCTGTAGTGTATTTTCTTCGGCAATACGGACAGTCCTGGGATTTGAGTCGTAACCACATATGCTGGGTATATTGACAAGACCAGCTATTCGTCTATTAGTTGCCTCATCGATCAGTTCCTGCCATGACGCAGGAATAAATTGTTTCCAGCATTGAAAGCCCCAGTAATCACGTGACAGTCCAGGTGCAATATCTGCAGCAATTTGCGCCGCCTCTATCAATAGTGTTCCCGATCCGCACATCGGGTCAATTAAAGCGCCACCCTGTTTAGCTAACTCAGGCCAGCCGGCACGAAGCAGTATTGCTGCGGCCAGGTTTTCCTTTAATGGCGCCGTTGCACCTTCCTCACGATAGCCTCGACGGTGTAAGGACGCACCGGACAAATCAAGGCTGATGGTTGCCTCATTGCGAAACAGATAAATATTGATTTGAATATCGGGGTTACTAGTCTGAATTGATGGCCGATCACCATATTGCTCACGAAATTGATCGACAATAGCGTCCTTTGTCTTTAAGGCTCCGAAATGGCTGTGGGTAATATCGGATTGTGAAATGCTGAATTCGACAGCAAAGGTATTGTTAACATCAAAGTGCTGTCCCCATTGGATACCCTGTACGCCTGAATAAAGAGCCTCCGGCGTTGCAGCGGGCACTCGTGCAAGCACCAGTAGTATCCTGTTTGCTATGCGTGACCACAAACAGATGCGATAAGCGGTGCTCAGATTTGCAGAAAAACTGGCGCCAGCACGTGTCTCACAGACATCACTGGCGCCTAATGCACGCAGCTCGTCGGCAAGCAGAGATTCCATATTTTTTGGGGTGGTGGCGAAAAAGTGTTGTGTTGACACGTGCGGCTCCCAAATATTTCTGTGCAAAACCTTACTGCTTCAGGGTGGCGCAGTATCCTCATAGCGGGTAATACGCCCTGCGATGATGCCTGATATCAATAAAAATAATCCCATGAAAAACAGGAACTCCGGATAACTCCGGGTAATCCCGAAGTAGTATGACGCAATAAAATTAAAACCCTGAAAGGCGTTGATAAATTTACTTTTACGAATTTTGAATTTCGGAAATCGTACCGAGGATACCATCCCGATCGCGAATACAAAAAGGATGATCGGCAGGTACAGGTGCAACGGCATAGCAGATGCGATATCCGGATAGCGTACCAGTAAAATGACTGCAGTCGAAATCAGACCGCCACCCGCAACAGTAATCGGGATCCCCGAGAACCATCCGGTTCCTGGCGTCCCCGTAGACAAATTGAAGCGGGCCAGGCGACTGGCACCGGCTAGCACAAACACACCGATAGCCAGCAGCAAGACGGCAAACGAATAACTGCCCATGTGAATCCCTCCAAGCTGCATACCTGCTTGTAATACAAGCATACCGGGCGCCACACCAAACGCGACCAGATCCGCCATCGAATCAAACTCGGCACCGAAATTGGAAGTCGCTTTCAGCAGGCGAGCGGCCAAACCGTCCATTACATCAAGCAGTCCACACCAAACAATCATCCACCCGGCAAGTTCGAGATCACCAAGAACGCCAGTCACAATCGACCCCAGGCCTAGCAATAGACTGGCGGCTGTAAAGCTGTTGGGAATACCGTAGCGAAGGATGTTCAATTCAAAGCAGATTCTTCGTTATCATTATTGTCTACGCATTTTGCATCGCAGAAACTATTTTGGCTAGCCCTAAGGCCAATATCTTTACCATTTTATTGAATTAAGATGACTTGCAGATTGAAAAGGTCACCTTCTATTTGGACATGTGCAGTGAATGTTAAGGATAGCCGCAGCTATTATTGTTAGGAATTAACCAGCCAAGCCCCGTTTCGATAGATCACCTCATTGTCCAGGGTAACGGTTTTTGTAATGACAAAAACATCAACATGATGTTTTGCCGTTCTCTTATTGATGTTGGCTTTGTTGTAGCTTAAATGTTTAGCGCCTAGCGATAGATGCACACCGCACATACGCTCAAATGTACCAATATCGCTGACTATTCTGTCCTGTGTAAATGCTCTGTTCATTCCTAAGCCCAGTTCGCGCAGCCAAATTTCGCCTTCGTCAGCACGGATATCAGCGAGCACCTGGTCGAACTCGGGTGTGGAATCAATAGCTTCGATGACGCGCCCTTTACTAATCTTCAACGTGATGGGGCAAGCGGGTTTGTTGACCGTAAATGATGTGTCGCCAAAAAAGGAGATGCGAGCACAGCCATTCACCGCCTCCAGATCTTTGGATTCCGTAAATACTTCACCGATAGGAAACTGCCCCCCAACATTTTTTATATTACTATAGTCACCAACATTGAGCTTGGCAGGCTCAAATCCCGACGCAAATACCAGCTGTTCGCCACCACTGTCGATAATGCACACTTGTGCACTATCGATGCATTCTTTCAAGGCGTTGCCTACCCCGCAAAAATAGTCCCGGTCATAAGCCAGCGAATCGATGTATAACAAACCCTCAGCGCCAGGAAGTCTTGCTAGATGTGGGTGCTCGATCACCTTGAGTGAGCGCTTGAATAATTCGATACGTATGCGGAACGCATCCAGACGAAAGCTGGTGGATTGAATCAGCACTACTAAGTCATCAGGGGAAAGTTTCTCAAACTCGGCGAGCACTGCCTCCGGCGCAGCGCTATTAAATTCAATGAATTTCGCATTGGGTAGACAGCGTCGGTATGCCTCGGTGAGCACAATGGCCAGTTCACATTGAGCATCCCAGACAATGATTGCAGATTGGGCGGGAGTGTATTCTATTGCCAGCGTCAGAATATCGCGGAGATTATTTTCGGCAGTATCGATGGCTGCAGCAGGGATGGCGGGGGAATCAGGGTGATGAATCATTACTGTCGCAATACAATTGATAATACGGTATCAGAACATATTTTTCCTATTATTGGCAGTATCCCTGAATTAACACCATTTTTGAAGGGGAAAAATCATTTCTAGCCACGTTTAATAAAGCCTGTTAGATTTAATATATATAATCCGTCATAAAATAATAGAGAAATAATTGCATAAAATCCCCTTCAAAAACCGATATGTAACGTTAGGAAAAACGTTTTACGTAAAGACCGGCCCATCACCGGTTGCTAATCCTACGTTGATTAAATTCAATGATAGCCTCGCTAAAACGCTGGGTTTATCTGATGTAAATCTGAATTCAACAGATGGCGCCGAGATTTTTGCAGGCAACCTCATTCCAGAAGGTGCTGAGCCACTGGCGATGGCTTACGCGGGACATCAATTTGGTTATTTTAATCCGCAATTAGGTGATGGTCGTGCGATATTATTAGGCGAAATTGTTAGTCCTGATGGTATTTTCTTTGATATGCAATTAAAAGGCTCAGGGCGTACATTTTATTCTCGTGGTGGTGATGGGCGGGCCGCTTTGGGGCCGGTTCTTCGTGAATATCTAGTCAGTGAAGCGATGGAAAAATTGGGCGTGCCAACTACCCGTGCGTTAGCTGTCGTGACGACGGGTGAGGACGTGGTCAGAGAGCGGTTACTGCCGGGTGGTATTATTACCCGCATCGCAACAAGTTTTGTCCGTGTCGGTACGTTTCAGTATTTCTCTGCTAAAGGCGATTTGAAAGGAATCAAGAAATTAGCCGATTATGTTATCGAACGCAATTACCCACAGGTATGTGATGCAGTTAACCCTTATGTGGCTTTCTTAAAAGCCGCGGTTGATAACCAGGCAGCATTAATTTCACAGTGGATGCAGCTGGGTTTTATTCATGGCGTGATGAATACCGATAATATGTCGATAGCAGGGGAGACCATTGATTATGGTCCCTGTGCGTTTATGGATGCTTATGATCATGATCGGGTGTTTAGCGCTATCGATAGTGGAGGACGTTATGCTTATAGCAACCAGCCAACCATCGGGTTATGGAATTTAACACGACTGGCAGAAACTATATTGCCATTATTGGCAGAGGACACAGATGCTGCGGTAGAAGTTGCACAGGATGTTTTGAAAACCTACCTTGAGTCATACCATATAAATTGGCTGGCCGGCATGCGTGCCAAGTGTGGTTTGACGGAAAATTTAGACAAATCAAAGAATGATGATAAAGCGCTTATCGAAGAACTGTTTAATACGATGGCAGCGAACAATGCCGATTTCACACTAACATTTTTTTATTTATCGCTAATGACTGAACAACCATTAGAACAAGACAACCATATAAGAGCCCTGTTTGATAACCCGACTCAGTTTGATGAGTGGGCAGTTAAGTGGCGCAAGCGTTTACGTGATGAGTCAACGACCGATGGAGAAAGGCAAGCGGAAATGCAGATGGTAAACCCTGTTTATATCCCCAGAAACCATCAGATAGAAGCGGCGATTAGAGCAGCTGAAGACCATGACGATTATTCAGTGTTCCATGATTTACATGAGGTGTTACAAAACCCGTATGCGCAACAGGATGGCAAGGATAGTTACATGTTACCTCCCGAACCTGATGAAGTGGTTAGACAAACATTTTGTGGTACGTAAGCCTGAGTAAAAAAACATGTTCAATGCCATTAAATTCTGGGACAATCACGACCACATATCAATATGTTACATGGCCCTATCTACTAATTAATATCTGGGGCAAAACACATAAATTCATTTCTTTTTCATGAAATAACGCTATAAAGTCTGGGACATACTGAGAGCCGACTTTTAGGTTATGATGGTAATAGGCAGCCACCGACCCATATGAGACTTTCAATTTACCTGATATATTTTGAAAGCAAACATTCCTGGTAACGTCTAAGCCAAGCCGTGCAGCAAACTACATCGGCTTTGGTACCTTGTTAGATTGTATCCTACGCAACTCTCCAAGTTTGCCTAAGAAAGACTCAGTGCTACCTGCCGCACAAAACTATCCCACGACGCATAACATCGCACAGATGCCATATTGGGTTGGGGCGCACCTGGAGTCTTCTTAAGTTTCCCGATCAATACCCACATTCCTTGGCTGATCTTTTTGGTAATAGGATATTCAGGCAGATTCGGGATCATCTTTTGATCGAGAAACCCACGATCAATCAGTTTAGGACCGCGTGCATTGTTATCCTGCCAGAATGATGCTTCTCGTACATTATGTGGGACGACTCGATTGCTTTCGTAGTCGAATGACCACCTCCGAAATTCTTCGCGCATCTCGTTAAAAAGATTGCCTGAAACAATGAATAGATCGAGATCCGAGTTTTTTCCGAATTTCTTCCCTAATTTTTTGGGAGCAAGCGACGCTCCAATGCGCCCGCTGCCGGATACCCCAATTTCCTTGGCATGAACTCCAAGCCAAGCACTTAACCAAGTCCGTATCGACTCATAGACAGCTGGGCTGTCACGAAACGCATATGGAATTCCCTCAGACAACCAAAGTCTTGCGAAAGCGACACGGGCCGGTTCACCGCCACTCTTCGCGGCATCGACTATAACTTCTGGATCTAGGTAAGGATTAGTTAATCCAGCTATCGGCGCTGCAATTCGAAATGGTTCCATTTTTCCCCTGCGTTGAACATCGTTGTTTTATCCTCTTTTTTAACTCTAACAAATGTAAAGCGCGCAACCAAATCTGTGATTCCCGCTGCGCACTGTACCGCCGTGGTTCTGGGTACTTTAGCCTTGCCACAAGTTTTGCAACATCCACATCACTCATTAAATCTGCTTCAAGACCTAACCGAGAGCATGCTTGTTTATAATTATTCATACCCGAACCGTAGTAAGCGACCCAAACATAAATAATCGGTATGCTGTCCCTCTCAATGTATCTCGTTAATCGAATAGCCAGTACAATCTCACGGAGTTTTCTATAAGCAGTCTTCTCGTATCTTCCAGTCAGTGTCCTAACAAGCTGCATTGCGATAGTTGACCCACCCTGTCTCTTTCGGCAAAAGATCGTTTTCCAGACAGCTCTGCATAGAGCAATAGGGTCTACACCAATGTGTCTATAGAATCTATGATCCTCACCGATGATAAGAAGCTGGCAAACATGATTCGTCGGCCACAGAGCAGAATTGAATTCGATATCTGCTTGTACCTTATCTAGAGAACTACGAAGTTCTTCCCAGCTATTGTTAAATAGCATAATCACCTTTGATTTGATGCAGCCGATAATAAAATCTAACGCTATGCTCTCAGCGGCAGCAAAAAGCATAGCGAGGAACGAGCGGCGATTTTTGCTGCCCACTAGAGCTACTTTTTATGAGCTTGGCTGGTAACATACCTTTTGCCTAAATTCACAAGCTCACTGTTTCGTTTAACCAGACTTATTCGAACATCATCCCATTTTAGCAAAATTAATACTTCGCTAAGTTTTTGTTCATCATCATATTCATATGCATATAAACCAAGAGGCTCTTTCTTATAAATCTGGCGGTAGTCATGTATGGCATCTTCTAGCACCTTCCTAGATGATACAACGTTTTCATCGATAAGCTCTCTTGCTTGCCTATGTATTCTGCTTATAGACTCAACATAGCTTCTAGAGGCAGATCGAAGATTTACCTCATCTGGCATTTCATTCAATACTTGCTTTTTGAATCCATCATCTATGAGAAGCTCCTTTTTTTGAGTGCCAAAGTACAGAGAATACTCTAACAACCCATCATTTAGGTCAGTCCACTTGGCTCCTGTTGATATTCTATGCACTGGGATGCCTCTATGTTGAACATAATTTCTTAGTGCCTCCATGAAGCGATATTCAAAGCTTGAGTCATATTCAGATGAGAAAAACTTTTTGGTGTCGTCCTTTGTATTTTCGTTGCCTGGCACGCAGGCGTATATATGGCTTGCAAGTTGATCCGCGTATAAACGAACTGCTGTCAATAGATTAACAAGCCGAATGTTTAACGCTAGGCGAATATCAAAAAAATCGCTGTATTCAATGTGATTGCGCACCATCTCGGAAACAGATGCGTTTGTGGCCTCGCGTTCTAACTCCAGATAATTACTAATAAGAATTTCGTACTTTTCTTCTATCGCAAGGGCATGGCTCAATATTGCCCTAGATGATTTCAATTTTTCAAAGCGGACATGATCAATCTCCAGTTCTGGAAATTGACCCAGTGCACCGATTCTAAAAATGTATCTATTGCTCATAACGTTCCGCTTCAGCCCGGCTGACGCGCATTCTATGTCCTTTGCATGTTTTTTTGTATAAATGATTCATAATCTTCAATGGAGTTAATAGATACCTTGAACTTACTATGTAAGCTGCTCTGTTTTGATTTTTGAAATGAATTTCTAGAAAACCCGTTATAGCCGATTTCATTTTCTGCTGCTTCTGCCAGTAACTGGGACCACTCGATAATATCATCTACGTAAGAAAACAACTCGACTCTCGATAGGTTTTTGTTGGTAAGTTGTCCATGAAAGATTTTGTTTCTGTACTCTATTGCCTCGCTTATTCTCTGTTGTAGAGATTCGTATTTGTTTCCAATAAATGCCTCTATTGATATTGGGTATATTGCATCAAACCCTTTTATCATCTCCTCGAAGTATACTCCTCTGTTTTTTCCCAATTTATCTTTTAGTGCTGCTATGTCACCTTGAGCAAAGCATGGATATTGAAACACCAAGTGAGTGACTAATTTCCTTGTTTGACGCTCAGCCTTTATTAGGGAGAGAGCAAACGCGTCTACAGCTCTTGTTTCTGCGCAAGATGCTCTGAGTAATTCGACAGTTGAAAATTCTTCGCTGAAGCTCATTGTTTTTTAGCCCTAACAGTTACATAGCGGGACATGGGATCCATGTTATACATTTCTAACGAGACCTCAATGTATTAACAATATTATTAGTGTATCAATAACCTACAGATTTTCCGCCCTGTTATTAATTCCAGATAATCATGGCACACTCAATTTGGAGATTTTAGAGCGTCCAATGTCCGGCTTAGGGAGGGTTAAGGAGAATGGGGAAATGACATGAACTGGCCGTTAGTACTCATTTGTTAAATAGAAACGAATGACTCCTGTCGCGACTGAGGGAACATTTAAGGTGTTCGGAGGACTAGGCGATATAGGGGAGGGATATCTCCGATTGTCCCAGACTTTAATGGCTTGGAACAGTTCAGTAAAGCGCTTTATTTTTCAGTAAAGAACTTTATTTTTCGGTAACACACAATGTGACTACAAAATAAAGTACTTTACCATGCTTTACTCATCTTGTTGATTCTTAGTGTTCATAACGTGCCTTTTGACAGGTATATTTTTTTACTAGGGAACCCCATCCCCACTTACCCCTATGCGGGTGGAAAATATAGTTTTTTACTAAATGATGTGCGCGAATGGTAACAAGCAAAAGCGGACCATGGTGTTCTAAACACTAACTATCACTCCCGGCCAGAAGAAGACATTCGATTTACGCGTAGCGTAGATGAAAAGCTGTAGAATCCAGGCTGAGAAATAAAAAACTCTCCCAGAGTTCGTTGTACGCCATCCGGAACTTCTTGCTATGTCGTATTTACCATAGAAGCCTTTATGTTTTGCGTTTTCTTTTTTTAATAAATTGATGCACTGATGAAAAACCAGCCTCCTGACTCTGCATCAAAGAAACAAAATCGTAATAGTTGACCGCGAAATTAGCGATATACCACTGACTTTCTAGATATTTTCTGAAGCAATGCGCTTTTTGATATCGGTCTTCGATTTCAAGCGATGAAGCAAGCCTTGATATTTCAACCCGTGGCTCTTGGTCAAAAACAGGTGTGTCCGTTGAAACAGCATCAAGAAAAGCAAAGGATCCTGTCCAAAACCTGATATGGTATATCCCAATCGAGGTAGCTCTGAAATGGAATTGCTCGGGTGGCTCATGATCATCAACCTGAAGCTCCCTATAATGTGCATGAGGTGTCTCAATAAGGCGTTTATTAGCCAAACGCCTAAGTGCATTGCGAATCTGTTCTTCAATAAAACTATGGCGCGTCATCTCCGTCATTATCTCTTGACCACTATAAAACCCATCACTATCTGATACCCCAGAGTTAGAACTCAGAAATGCAACAATTAGGCTAGCCAAAAAATGTTCGCGCGGGTCAGATGTGCTAACGTCAAATATATTGCACGCTAAAAATGAAGATTGAGAATTGAAATAGGCATATTCACCAAGCAGCGCGTGTTTTGTAAACTCATGAAGAGGTATTTTATAATTACCATACTGATCCTCAATATGGACTATTTTTTTAGAGTCCACATTGGGGCTACCGAAGAAGCTAGTAATTAACTCTATAACGGCACGTGTATTTCCCCCTGTTATATTACCCAGAAATTGTCTGATTGGCTCACTAGTACGAATCGATCTTAGAGTAGTATTTATAAATGAAACGACACTTCCTAGATTTAAACGGATTCCTGATAACTTTGCTGGCTCTACTTTTCCCTCAGCAACCCGAGCAGCAAAAATCAGACGCTTTTGTACAACCTCATCAGCTGGCGGAGGGGCTATTGTAAGTATTTTATTTTGGTATGCCGAAAGTGCCCCGGTAGTTTTCGAAAGATAAAATGTGCTCGGACGTAGCGCTACAAAGACTAGTATATTTCGAGAAGCAGCAAGCTCTTGGGCTATAAGAAAAGATTCCTGTTGGGTATTGAATGAGCGCTGGTCAGCATTATCAAGTACTAGCATGATCTGCTTTTTGTGGCCACGAGCAAGATGTCCGAGGGATGCCTGAAGGTGCCTATCTCGGTTGTTTATTTTATCAGAAAGGAAATTGATTTTCTCTCGATGATAGGCGCTATCGTCAACCCCCTTGAAGCCTCCTTTTACGCTACGGTCAAAATCATTCAAATCTCGATGATAAATTGAATTTACAAAGTCTAATGAATTAATATCAACGTTATATTTATTTTTTAATACTCCTGGTATTTCTGAAAGCACATAAGATTTTATGTCGGATGCTAAATTAGCTTTGATGCCAAGGTTGATATGGATAAAGTAAGTATTAGACTTTTCAGTATTTTCCAGGCTCTCAAAAAGGTTCTCAAAAAATGATGTTTTTCCTACACCGACATCACCGATAACAACAATTGGTCTTGATCCAGTTGCACCCGAAAGAGAGGGGGCATTAAACATAAGCTCACCGGCACCATCAACTGATGCAACTGTTTCTAATGCGGAAGGAGAAATGCCGCTTTCACTGACACGTTTGTATCTGGAGGCGATAATCTTTTTACTTAAAAGTAGATTCCTATTATTTGCTTCAATGGGGACATAACATTCCTTATAAAAAGATGACTTTAACTCCGGGTTATCTTCAATTTCCTCAAGCAATAGTGCGGAAAGAGACCGAAGGTTCTCTTGAAATTGATTTCTATAACGATATTTATTTGGTTCTGGAATCGATGTCGACGCTTTTTGCGGAATTCGAGGGTTACGGTGTAATGAAAGATCCCTGTAGGCACAGTTTTCGGTAACACCCTCTGGCGATAATAATTTCCACAGAAGGGGAAAGCTATCTATATATGAATTAAACCCGTTGAAAAAGTAACACTCACCCTCAAGCGGGGGTTGGCCAGGAATGATTGCTTGAAAAATAGCGAGTTGAGGGCCATTGCATATGATAGCTATAGGAGCTCCATGGATGGCACAGTATGGAATAACTTGATGAATTGCATCAGCAAAGTTTTTAGATGCCTGCATCAGAGGTTGAATCTTGCGCACCCTAGCGGGCGTACCGCCGGGTGAAATATCAAATTTTTTAGCTTCTCTTTTGGCTTCTAATATTGCTTTTGGCGGAGATCCTAGATGGTAGTCCGATCTACCTCCAAGTTCGTTATGCTCTTCTACATTTATATCGGGTTTTTCCCACCCAAGGCATTCCGTAATGAGTCTATCAATAAATTGAAATCGATTTTGCGCCTCATTCCAATAAATGCTATCAACCGGGAACGCATCGATAATAGCCTCAAGTCTTTTTCGACCTTCAGTAAGCTCATAAAGCGCTTGCATACCCCCTCCCACTATCACTCTTGATTATTCTAATTCTTCCCAATTATAACCAAATGGCCCATTTTAACATCGCACAATAGCCAAAATAACAAGTTTTGCACAGCTCCCAAAATGTCCGCTTTGGGTTGCGATTTCAACTGGTCGATGCAACACATTCGTTAAATCTTTCAGCTGGTGTTTCATATTCTAACGTTTTACGCGGTCGTTCATTTAGTTGTCGAGCCACTGCATTGAGTTTTAATTGAGA
>QIGV01000238.1 GCA_003230085.1 Gammaproteobacteria bacterium | reverse complement strand
GCCATAGATTAAAAGTTCCGGGGTTGACGCTAGCAGATTGGCGTCGATGACACCTTTGCGAATCGTCTGAGTGACTTCGCCCCCCGCCAAAAAAGCGCCAGCGAACTCAAAAATAGTGGCAATGATCACCGCCTGCTTGATGGTCAGGGCCCCGGAGCCCACCGAGGTACCCATCGCATTGGCCACATCATTTGCACCAATGCCCCAGGCCATGAATAAACCAAAGGCGATCGCCAAGATGATATATATCGTCCCAAATTCCATGGTCCCGGCCTGCTTATTTAGCCAGCATCAACTGCAGGCGGCTACCCACCCGCTGAGCGAGGTCAGCCACATCACCGATCCACTGAATAATCTGGTAAAGAAACATCACATCTATCGGCGGCATATCCTGCTCAATCTCGAACAGCATGGTCCTGATTTCCACCTGCAAAACGTCCGTATCGTTTTCAATTTTGTTCAGCCCTTTAATCAGTTTAGTGACCGACCTGACTTCCTGGCCTCTGAATCCGGTCTCCAAAAGCTCATCAAGTTCATTGATCACCTTCTGCGCTTGCAGTGAAGCATCAACGCTGCGCTTGACATATTTAACAAACCGTTTGCTCAGCGGCTTGGGTATCGCCATCTTGCGCCCCAGCATCATGCCCGCAATATCCTTGGTCTTGTTGGCCATGGAATCCTGCGTGGTGATTACTTCCAGTAGATCGCGACGATCTACTGGTAAAAATATACCCTTCGGCAATTGCAATCTCAGCTCTCTTTTTAATACATCTGCTTCATTTTCAAGCGTCACAATAGCTTCCTGGACCTTTTTTACTTTCTTGTGGTCCTCAGCTATAACCGCCTCAAAAAAGGGGATAAGCTGGGCGACACAGGCAGAGGCCTTCTCCATATGCTGCTGTAGCGGGCGCACGGGTGAACGGCCAAACATGCGAAATAGATAATCAGACATACAACAAACCCTCCAAAATAAACTACCCCGCAGCAGGCTGGCGCGGAATTTTATCCTTCGAGATCAAAAGCAGGCACATTGGTACTGCAACTTATTATCTTTCTTATAACTGCTCTTCATGTTTGCTCAGATAATTCTTCAATGGCTGGGCAGCCAACTGGCCATTGAGATGGAGCATATCCACATAATGTTCCAGAATTTGCTGGCGTATTACCGCCTCCTCCAATTCCCATTGCAAAATATTTTCAGAAACACGGAACATTATGAGCGGATTAGAAACACTCAATGCAGACTTTGATCGAGAGTCATCCTGTAAACGTTTTACAACCAGGCGATATGCTTCGTGCAACTCCTGAAGAGTCTGTTGGATCTGAAGCAATTGCTGAGGTAGCGCTTGCTGCAACAATTGCTGTTCACGACGAACTGTATTCAAACGCGTTTTAGCCTCCACGACTGCGCGATCGGTTTTGGCGCCAAAAGGTATTTTGACAGCAAACTGCGTAGAATACGCAGCATCCAATGCGTCATATTTAACATCTATGAAGCTCAGAAAAATATTATCTTTAGTACGCTGTAAATCCAGCTGCTTTTCAGCTACAAGTACCGCATTGGCAGTGCTGGACAAAAGCGGAGCATCTGATGTAGAAACATCCAGAGGCAACGAATGGCCAATTACCCGCATGACATCGTCCACAGATTTGAGCCACAATTCATTCATATTACTTTCTGACGCTGTACCGTATTCGCGCAAAACCACCGCCGACATATTCCTGGCGCGTTTCAAACGCATCTGTTTCAGGCGGGCCTTGTCTAAATCCTGCTCAACATTCATCAATTTGACGAAACTGAACTCAGGACTGTCCACAAAACTTTTGTAAGCGCTCAACTGAGCTTCCAATAAAACTATTCGCCGCGCACTTAAAACCAGTTCATTACCAAGTCCCAATACACTTAAAATCTGTCGATAACGCTTGCGTAAGGCCTCACTCAAAGAAACGTTATAACGTGACTCGAACATGGCTTCATTTGCCTGCCAGCTTGCCGCTTCCGCTCGATTTTCGGAAAATGAGCCGAAACTTAGTCGCATGACATAATCACTTTCGGAGACACCCGCTTCGCCTAGATCTGCACGCAACTCCACGTCTTCCAACGGAATTAAACCTGATTTCACCTCGCCAATACTCTGCCAACTATCCTGGTTTGCCAGGACTCGATTATCATCACGAGCACCCAGAAGAAATGCGCCAATGTCGTCTTGGGAAGCCTGCGCAGGCAAGTTAACAAAAAAAATGCAACACAAGACCAAACCGCATCTCTTGGCAGATGAACAAACGCAAATCAGGATATTCATTTAAGAACCTCTGGAATAATGAACAAAACGTGAATTGGACTTGCCGCCACCATCAAAAACAATCATAAAACGGTCTCGGACTGAATCGTAAGCTAACCCTTCGGCCTTGCCATTGGCGAAACTCTTGAGAGCGATCGATTCATCGTCCATCGGATTGAAGCGCCACAAGGTACTATTTTTAATAGCGCCTTTTTCGGAGTAAGTCAGCAAATACAAGTCCCCATCGAGATACAAACCATCGGTCACCTGAGCAGGCTGATTGGTCGCGGCATCCAAAAAAAACAAACTACGCCAGACAGATATATTCTTCGGTATCAACTGTTGTGTAGCAAACATCTCATCAAGTTCACGAATGTGCAGAAACATCGTTCGTCCTGACTCTTCCATAGGCGATTTAAAACCCAGGATCAACTCATCATCCCTGGGCACAAACATAGTTTCTATATCCATGCTTTTGTCTGCCACAGCAGCACGTATAAAAGCGGCCCAATGGACATCACCAGCCTGCTGCGCAGCTTCATTTAGCAGATCGCTCAACAACACCTCGGCATTTAAATTCAAATCTTTTTCTGTGCGAATCAAACGCAGCAGTTTTCTGCGGTGGGGCTTATGCTTGCCATTTTTGCTATAGGATTGAGAGCTGGCTATGTAAACAAATTCTCTATCCGCGGCAATAGATTCCATGTCATCAATTGCGGCGCCCCCTGAGAATTGTAAATCCTGTTCTATTTTTCCATTGGCCGTAACTAAATGTACGACTGGTTGTTTTGCTTCTCCCTCGTCACTCACCACTAAAAATCGGTCTGTGTCCTCCAAATAAAGGATGCCAGAAGCCTCAACCGCCAAGGCAGAACGCCTCTCATCGCTGTACACCAGGTCTTTCACTTTCTGTGATTTAAAATAGGCAATCGGATTAGCAAGCGCACTCCAGGAGTTTGTCTCGCGCTGTTCAGACACCATGACTTTTTCGCCCAATAATAAGGGACTATTCTGAGCGATACTCACCCGAACCTCGCGCCCCCACACCGAAATAGTTTTAAGACGTCTGAGCCGCTCAGGATATTCGACAATGCGCGAGCCTACGCTTTCAACAAAACCAGAAACAGGCTCATATCTATTTGAGACCGGGGAAATCCACACTTGTTGGCCTACCGTAACATTGTTGAGTAGATCTTCGTGGATGTAACCTGCTATATGAGAAGGTTTCCGCCCATGAAGCGTAATCATCGGTTTGAAAGGTGGTACCTCCTCACCCTCACGAAAATAAACTGTACCGACCGTACCGGAAAAAAGTGCATAAACAAAAAGTCCAGATTTTTTTTCATTCAGTGCATCGCGCTTCGCCTTTAGCTTTTCAATTTTAGCTACTACTGGATCACGCCATTTCAATTGGTCCTGCAAATTATCCGCCTTCACCTTTATCGACTGCAGCACAAGCTCGCGTTTCGTTTTCAATCCAGCAATTTTAAAACCCAATGGACTATCGTTACTGCCTTTCGATTCAAGAATTGACTCTTCACTCATCAACCTTCGGTTCAATTGATGCTGCGACTCCAGTGCTTTGATCTGATAGTCAATCTCTACCACTGCGGCCGCTTGTTGAGCCCTCAAGCTCTTCAGTTCAGCCTTGATGTTTTTATTTTTTACAGAATGCTCGGCGGTAAATTCTTCTATTTGATGCTCAATCATCGCGATTTGGGTCAGCAAATCCGGGCGCACAAGCTCCGCAACAAGGTCGCCCTTCTCAACATCCTGCCCGGGTACGACATATAATTTCTTCAACTCGACAGATTGCTGAAAACTAATCACCTGAGACCGGCTCTCTGCGATACCATAAAAACGGTTGGTTTCACCACGATAGAACAGCGTCATCGCTACAATACTTGCCAGTGCCACAACCCAGAACCCAAGAAATATTTTATTGCTAGTCATAGCTCTACCGTCGCTTCCTGCATATAGAAATTAACGCCCAAGATGCTATCGATTGTTTTGAGTTCATGGATAAAATCGTCGCTATTTTTTCCACGTCGTAACTTGACCTGATAGGCATATTCCAGACGATTTCCTTGAGACAGATCTCGCAATGTAATCAGGGAGAAACTTTTACAATAGAGCACTAATATCTCCTCCAGGCGACGCTTACATTCAGGCTGGTTTTCCAGGTTAAAGCGTGCCATGCCATCAAAAATAGCAGCCTGGCCAAAGGGAGAATAGTGCAATAGAAAGGACGCCAGACAAAACCCGATCGTTCCTACAATAGCGATGGAAAATCCATATATGCCGTTAGAGACACCTACCGCTAGAGAAGCAAAAATAAATACGATATCGCGAGGATCTTTAAAGTTTGTACGAAAACGAATAATGGACATGGCGGCCATGATCCCCAGCCCCCGGGCTAAACTATCACCCACAGCCAGCATCACCGTCGCCGCAACAATTGAGATCAAAATCAGCGACTGTACATAGTTACGGGAATATGATAATCCGCGGTAGGTTTTCTGGTAGGTCACAGCAATTAATGTGGAAAGCACAAAAGATAACAACATCACATAAATTAACGTGACCACTGTAGTGCTTTCTGAAATCGTCTGAACAACGGAAAAATCCAACATGGCTCTACAACTCCTCAGTCGTTATTAGTTATTTTTAGCAGCGAGACCTAAATTATTATTTAATGCTGGAGTACATAGCGTCTCGTTCCTCCTGCTTATCGGCATAGGGTAAGTGCATCTCCGCCCATATTTGGGATAAATATCCCAATACCATAATTGGGAATATATGCCCAATTATTGGGGCTGTCAATAAAACCAGTTTTTTATTTTCGTAACGAGCACGGGCTTACAGGACAGTATGAGCGCCGTACCAGCTGTCCACCCGCCAAGGCTTGAAGGCGCCTGAAAGTAAGCTGATCATTTGAGAATGCTCCGGGGGGATAAGAGAACGAGCGCTGGGATTATCCGGAATATAATGGTATCTATTTGTTTTTAATTCAGTTAATCGCCTAGCATGTATTAGCCATAACTGACAGAGGCTACCCATCATCCGTGTTACTACAATACAGAGCCGACCATCTGATAAGGCAAACACTATGGAATACCGACTGAGCAAGGTATACACACCTGCTAGAGATATTATAGACAGCACTAAGCTGGGTAATGTCGCACTGACATTCCGCTCGAAGGCCAACGTCAAGAAATATCTTGATCACGCCTTATATTGGGAATATAATCCCAATGATGTCAACATCTATTGAGAAGGCTTTGCCTGCTGCGCTGCTGGTCCTGCTGCGACCACTCGTCAGGATCCTGCTGCGTAACGGTATCGCCTATGGCGCTTTTGCTGAGATTGCCAGGAAAATCTATGTGGATGTCGCCTATCATGACCACACCTATCCCGGTAAAAAGCAAACAATCTCGCGGGTATCCGCCATCACCGGCATAACCCGCAAGGAGGCTAAGCGTCTACTGGAACTGGAGGAGGCCGATGATCAAGGCGCCAATGAACGCTACAGTCGCGCCATTCGTGTCATCAGCGGCTGGCTCAATGATGCCCGTTATGGGGATGATAAGGGCGAGCCGCTGGACCTCCCCGTTAATAACGGGGAACCATCATTTGCTTCGCTGGTCAAAGAATACAGCGGTGACATCCCTACTCAGGCGATGCTTCAGGCTTTGAGTAGTGCGGGTAGCGTAGCAAAGATTGACAGCGGGCATATTCGCCTGATTAGCCGTGTCTATATCCCCGGCAACGACCCGGTGGACAAAATCAACATCCTGGGCACGGATGCCGGAGAATTGATCGCGACTATCGATCACAACCTGACAGCACCTGAATCACAGCTCCGTTTTCAGCGTAAAGTATCAAGCCGACAGGTTAACCTGGATAGTATTGCGGAATTCAAACAACTGTCTGCGCAAAAATCCCAGGCCCTGCTGGAAAAGCTGGACCACTGGCTGACACAACACGAATGCCCGGACACGTCCGACCAACCTGAAAAAAAGGCTGCCTATGTCAGCCTTGGTATTTATTTTTACGAACAGAATTCTGAAGAACCCAAATCATTACAGGAGATCGCACCATGAAAACCTCGCGGCTAAATAAATTAACCGCAGTATTGCTGCTGGCTTTGGGACTCAGCGCCTGCGGTGGTGGTGGTGGCTCCTCCGGTCTTGCCGGCATCGGCGGCACCGGGATTACAGCGATCGGTCAGATCACCGCATTCGGCAGCATTTTTGTCAACGGCGTTGAATATTTTATCCAACCCGGCACGACTATCATGGTCAATGGCGCGGCCGCCCAGGAAAGCGATCTCAAACTAGGGATGATCGTAACACTCAGCGGCACACTGGACTTCGGCGGTACTACCGGCACAGTGGATAATGTTGCCTACGAGGCTGAACTGAAAGGCCCTATCACTGACATTGATCCTAATGGTCCTGACCCGGCTGGAAAGACCAAAACCCTGGTGGTACTGGGAAAATCTGTGATCGTAGACGCCATTAGTGTTTCTTTTGGAGGTAGCGGTAACAATGGCAATAGCTACAGATTTTCCACAATCGCAATTAACGACATCGTAGAAGTCAGCGGCTACGTTATTGATAACAACGGCACACTGCACGCCACACGCATTGAAAAAGAGGATGACTATATTCCTGGCTCTACCACATTAGTGGAAGTAAAGGGTATAGTCACGGCCCTTACACAATCGGCCAACAGCTTTATCCTGGATGGCGTGTTGACGGTTGACTTCGATCCTAACAACACTAACATTACCAATATGACCAGCCTGGTCAATGGCCTTGCAATTGGCGATGACCTTGAAATCAGGGGCACCTTTACCAATTCCACCACGATCTTTGCAACCGAGATCAAGCCATCAGATGATGGTCTACCGGATAATGCCGGGCTGGTGGAAATCGATGGCATCATTACGAGTTTCATCAATGACAGCAACTTCAAGCTCAACGGCCAGGATGTCGATGCCAGCAACGCTCAACTGGACCCTGCCGGCCTCATCCTGGAAGATGGTATGTTTGTCGAAGTCAGGGGCGCTGTCGTAAACGGAATACTAGAGGCCATTAGCGTCGAGATGGATGATGGAGATATTGAAATCGAAGCCTACGTGTCAGGTGTACCTGTCAACAACACCATACGCCTGCAAATCACAAGTAATGGATTCATTGATGTGACCGTGGACAACAATCAGACCCAGATGGTAGATGATGTGAGTAATGCACCTATTTCATTGTCCAATATCAGCGACGGCAACTTTCTGAAGATTTCAGCCTATCAGGACAGCAATGGCGGAATTCACGCCTTGCAAATCAGACGTCTGAGCAGCGATGAGGGAAACATATTGGTAGATGGTCCCGCTACATCCTGGTCGCTGGCCGGAGGAAATCTCAGTGTCACAGTACTAGGCGTTAGTTTTTCATCGGATGCTGGAACAAGTTTCGGCAAAGATGACCAACCCCTGGCAGGCGGGGCATCTGAAATGAACGACCTGTTAAATACGTTCGGTAGCAGTGCAGAATTCGAGGTCAATGATGAACTGTCAGGCAGTACAGTCAGTGATGGTATCGTAGACTCAATGGATATCGAAACATGAGGATCGACCTTCTGCCAGGATAGTACAAAACCAGATGCACAGACCCCGATACCTTCCTCACCCCGATTCAACATCGGCATAACGGCACGGGGACTGTGTCTTACCTTCAACTGCAGGTTCATCAGCCTGCTGCTACACTGTAAAGTTAGCACTCCGTCTAGATGATAAGGCAAATACTATGGGAAACCGACTGACCAAGATTTACACACGTACTGGAGATGACGGCAATACCGGCCTAGGAGATGGCACACGGATATCAAAATGCCATCCGCGTATCAAAGCTATCGGCGATATTGACGAGCTGAATTGCCAATTGGGGCTACTCCTGTCCTGTCCACTGCCTGATCATCTGCGGTCTGAAATCACCGACATACAAAATCGGCTGTTCGATATCGGTGCCGAGCTGTCAATACCCTCTGGTGCGCAGGCACCAGGAGCAAAGACTTTTCCGGCTGAGCTAGTACAGCAGTTAGAAAATTTTCTGGACAAACTCAACAAAGATCTTCCCCCGTTACGTGAGTTTATTTTGCCAGGTGGTTCGCAATCAGCCGCAATCTGTCACGTAGCGCGAGCGGTATGCCGGCGCAGTGAAAGACAGATCATCAGCCTTACCGAGCAGGAAATAGTCAATGCACACATTATTCAGTACATCAACCGTCTGTCTGACCTGCTATTTGTCATTGCCAGGACACTGTCACGCGAAGTTAACAGCAAGGAAGCGGAATGGCGTTCATCCTAGCGGGGTCAGGCATATAAAACTAAATACACTCACTGAGCCATCCTGACCTGTTCCAGAATCTTACAGAGATCGTCCACACCCTCAATAATTCTCAATGATGGTCGCACGATTAAAGACGAGGAAATGGTATAGATATTATTTTTTTTAACCGCTTTAAGGGAAGGCCAGGATGCCCAGAATTTTTGGAGCTCACTGCTGTCTCCTGTCACTGTATTTGCAATAATCACCTCCGGATCGGCAAGCATCAAGGCTTCCAGATCTACAGTGGGCGCAATCGTGTCCAGATCTGCAAATAGGTTGCGACCGCCACAAAGACTAATGGCATCACTGATAATATTTTGGCCATTGATGGTCATCAAAGGGCGTTGCCATATTTGATAAAATACCGTCACGGTGCGTGCTCCACTGTAGCGCTGTTCCAGAGTCTTTAACCGATCAAGATATTCAGTCGCCAGACTGCGTGCTTTTTCCTGCTTTCCCGTTAGTCTGCCCAGCTTCAAAAGCAGCTCCGCTATATCGGGCAAATTCCGAGTCTCTGTCACAACTACCGGAATCCCCAACGTTTCAAGTTTATTGATATCGGCAGCCGAATTACCGCTTTGCCAGGCAACAACCAGATCAGGCTTCAAAGATATAATGCGTTCTATATCGAGACGCGATGCATCGCCAACTCGAGGAATCGCCAAGGCAGCTTCGGGATAGTCACTAAACGCGATGGTGCCGACTATCTGCTTGTCGACGCCTAGTGAAAACAGCAGCTCTGTCAGGTGTGGGGCCAGGCTTATAATGTGCTGTGCCGATTTTCCCTCTTTGAAACTGAGTCCACGAACATCAGTCAAATCAGCAGCCAGTATTTGGCCCGAGAGGAATCCGATCAGAAAACAACAGATTCGTACCGCAAACATTTCAGAAGCTCATCAATTGCACGGCTTCAACACCAGTGAGGGAGGACGCTCGTCATCACTACGAATAGACAAGAGCGATGCATTACCAATCTGGAGCCTGTAAATATTTTCCATCGGCATTCCCAGGACGTGGGCGATGATGGCCCGCATGACACCGGCATGGCTGACGATCAAAATATGAATATCTTGATCACGATCATTGATCTCATCCCAGGCAGAAATTATACGGTTCATAAAATCGCTCAGCGGCTCTGCACCACGTGGCCGACTCCCAACTGGGTCATGATAGAAACGCGCGACACAACCAGGATCACGCTGCTGTAGCTCTTTAGAGGAACAGCCCTCCCATTCACCAAACCCTATTTCAGTAAAACGATTTTCAACCGCGATAGGAATTTCATATTTTTGACCCAGATAGGTGGAAAAATCATGGCAGCGTCGCAGTGGCGAAGTGATGATCTGGCGCCATGGGGCCACATCACCCACAGCTGATTTCATCTGTAGCCACCCCGTCTCACTGAGTGGGTCATCAACAGTGCCACGATAGCGCCGCCCACCCACTGGCTCACCATGCCGCATTAGATCAACTTTCAACATTTCAATTTCTCGCCTTCAGAACTACCGCTTCATTCCGTTTTTATTTTTTATGCGACAGCAGACTATGCAAGTACTGCCAATCAAAAGCAGCACCTGGATCAGTCTTGCGCTGAGGTGCAATATCACAGTGACCAACCACTCGGTCGCCTGTCACTCGTGGATAGTGTGCCATAATCTTCAGGGTAATAGCTGCCAAATGCTGATACTGAATTTCTTCATAGACACTATCATCACTACCCTCCAGCTCAATACCAATCGAAAAATCATTGCACCGGGTACGCGCCTCAAAACATGATTCTCCTGCATGCCAGGCACGCATCTGAAAAGGCACATATTGGGTCACATTGCCGTTGCGATCAATGAGCAAATGGGATGAAACCCTGGTCTCCTGCAGTTCATTAAAAAACGGATCAACATCAAAATCCAGTGTATTGGTAAACAAGGCATCGATCCAGGGGCCACCATACTTTCCGGGTGGCAAACTGATATTATGAATTACGAGTAAATCTATTTCTACGCCCTGCGGACGCAGATCACAATTGGGCGAAGACAACCGCCGCACCGGGTCAAGCCAGCCATCGTTGAGTTTATAGTGCATTACTTTATATCTGTTAAGCGACAAGCGTGAGACGTGGAGGGAAATACACTACTAATATCCTTTGTAGAAAGCCAGAAAGAGCATGATGGGTTGATTCTTTTTTCGCCTCACGCCTTACGTCTCACATCTAACGATGCCATATTCATTGAGAGATACAAAGCTACCTGAACTGACGCCTGCAGTCCAGTGACTACAAAGAGGCCTACTGTGTTTCAGGGTGTTGCAGAAGGTTGGACTTGAGATCAATCGCCGCCAACAAATCGAAATCCTCGAATTGCTTGTTGACCAAATGGCTGGTCAGCGAAACCACTACATAATCATCATCCCGGCGTAGCACTTTACCCTTCAGGACAAAAGACTTCATCCGGTCTGTCAGGTCTATCGCAACGATAATATTTCTTTTTTTGGTTAATGATGCTTTCAACGCTTCTTGCCCGTCGAGTTTGATCTTCAACGAGTACTCTGAAAAATCTATTAGATCGCAGACAAAAGGTTCACCGTCATCAGCAAGATAAAGAGATATCTTAATACTGGTTTTTATCCGGCATTGCTGGCGCTGGTCGATATGATGCAGGGTTCCCAGCAACGCTTCCAGTACAACAACCGAATGATTGGCGTAATAACCTTCTTTCAACAAAACCTTTTTCCTGACCTGGACATCTATATGGGGCACACCCTTTTCAGCAAAAAGTGACATCAAGGTAAAGGTCTCTCCACGCTTGAATAAACCATTATTATCAATGGCCACACGACTGACATAGTCCAGTTCATTTTCTGAATTCCCGATATCGGGTATTACCAGGCAAAAGCTACTAACCTCCCGAACCGTCACATCCTTCCAGTCATCATCCAGCAAAAAAGAAGGGGCTGAGCCATTCTGCTCCTGAACATGGATATCATTCTGGGTATAGACGAGGTAGTTGTTGAGCCCATAGGCGATCACAATCGACTCCAGGACAACATTCTTGCGCTGCGCAGGGAAATAGCGAACCTTGCTACCAATAGGAAAACAACGCATGACATCCAGGATCATTTGATTATCCAAAGGTTTGCGTAGACCTGCATCAGACGACGCACCATCTACGCTACCAGGGATATTGTTTCTTGCTAGAAATTCAAACATTTCAATATAATTCTTTCTGAACTCGTATTAACTAATCACCCAGTCTTACGACAGACTGGATATACTTCTTATGCCCTGGGATCACCGCGTTTATTGCGTGCGATAGGAATTAGTCAGCGGTAGTCACCGCCTGCTTCCATCGAAATACCGAAATATGTGCAACAAGCATGTTGAAAACAATGCAAAAATGATACCTTTATAAGGTATATCATGGAGAACAACCCTAAAATAAGGTCAATAAATTGCTTGATCATCTAGTGTTTTGGGAATATAATCCCAATTATGTCAAAATCTATTGAAAAGGCCTTACCTGCTGCCCTGCAAACGCTGCTGCGACCGCTCGTCAGAATTCTGTTGCGTAACGGTATCGCCTATGGCGCCTTTGCTGAGTTGGCCAAGAAAATCTATGTTGATGTAGCCTATCAAGAACACGCCTATCCCGGTAAAAAACAGACCATTTCACGGGTATCCGCCATCACCGGCCTGACACGCAAGGAAGCCAAACGCCAGCTGGAACTCGATGAGGCCGATGACCAGGGCGCTAATAAACGTTACAGCCGCGCCATCCGTGTTATCAGCGGCTGGCTCAATGACGCCCGATATTGGGACGACAAAGGAAGTCCACTAGACCTCCCCGCTGATAACGGGGAACCATCATTTGCATCGCTGGTCAGAAAATACAGTGGTGATATCCCTACTCAGGCAATGCTCCAGACTTTGAGTAGCGCGGGTAGCGTTATAACGACAGACAGCGGGACTATTCGCCTGATCAGTCATGCCTATATCCCGGGCAATGACCCGGTGGACAAAATCAATATCCTGGGAACGGATGCCAGCGAATTAATCTCAACTATCGATCACAACCTGACAGCACCTGAATCACAACTCCGCTTCCAGCGTAAAGTATCAAGCCGGCAGGTTTGCCTGGATGACATATCGGAATTCAAGCAACTCTCTGCGCAAAGATCCCAGGCCCTGCTGGAAGAACTGGACCATTGGCTGGCACAACACGAATGCCCGGATACGCAAGATCAGCCTGAAAAAAAGGCGGCCTATGTCAGCCTTGGTATTTATTTTTATGAAAAAAATTCTGACGAACCCAAATCATGACAGGAGATCGCCCCATGGGAACCTCGCGGTTTAAACAACTGACTATTATATTGCTACTAGCATTAGGACTCAGCGCCTGTGGTGGTGGCGGCTCCTCCGGTCTCGCCGGCATCGGCGGTACGGGGATTACCGCAACAGGAAAGATCACAGGATTCGGCAGCATCTTTGTCAACGGCGTTGAATATTTTATCCAGTCCGGTACTACGATCATGGTCAATGGCGTAGCCGCCCAGGAAAGTGATCTCAAACTGGGAATGGTTGTCACACTCAGTGGCACACTCAACAACGACGGCGTCACCGGCACAGTGGACAACGTAGCCTACAAGGCTGAACTGAAAGGCCCTATTACCAACATAGACCCAAATGGTCCTGACCCGGATGGAAAAATTAAGATTCTGGTGGTATTAGGTAAATCAATTATCGTCAACTCTACCAACACCTCCTTCGAAGGCAGCTACAGCTATGCCAGTATCGCACCTAACGACATTGTAGAAGTCAGCGGTTTCGTCATCAATAACAACGGCACACTGCAGGCCACCCGCATCGAAAATGACGGGGTCGGCGCTGGCTCCGGCACACCGGTAGAAGTGAAAGGTACAATCACAGCTTTTCCCTTGACCAACAGCTTTATCCTGGATGGTGTCTTGACGGTCAACTTCGATCCTACCGGTAATAATACTGATTTAATCATGGCCGGTAACATCGATATTGGGAATGCCGTCGAGATCAAGGGTACCTTTACCGACCCCACCACCATCTTTGCAAACGAAATAAAGCCCGGAGACGATGGTCTCCCGGAGGATGCCGAACAGGTTGAAATCGAAGGCATCATTGCCAACTTCGTCAGCGCGGGCAATTTCACTATCAGCGGCCAGCAGGTTGATGCTTCGTCAGCGCAGCTAAAGCTAAGCCCTGCCAATCTCAACCTTGCAGATGGTCTTCTGGTAGAGGTTGAAGGGCCTATCGTAAATGGAGTGCTACAGGCAGCCGCAGTCAACGGCCGGGACAGCACTGTTGAGATCGCAGCCTATGTGACCGCTATCCCAGCCAACAATACGATCCAATTGCAGATTACGACCAATAATACGATTGACGTGATTGTAGACAGCAATAGCACCCAACTGGAAGATGAAGCGGGCACGCCCCCGATACTGAGCTTTGGGAATATCAGCGCCGGTGATTTCCTCGCGATCGAAGCCTATCAGGATGACAACGGTGACATCATTGCCACTCAGATTAAACGCCTTACAGGAGATGATGGCGAAATCATCTTAAAAGGTCCGGTCAGTTCATGGTCGCTGCCGATCGGGCCCAGCCTCAGCATCACGATCCTTGGGATCACATTCATCTCTGATGCTCTCACAAGCTATCAGCAGGATGACCAACCATTCCTCAGTGCGACTCAATTTGCGCAGGCACTCAATGCTGGCGACAGTGTCAAAGTGGTCGATGAAATCGGACAAGGCTCAACCACTGGCGATAATATTGCTGAAGAAATGGAAATAGAGACGGATTGAAAAAATAGATAGATGCACAGCTCCCCATACCTGCCTATCCCCATTCAACACTTGCATGATTGGTATGGGGACTGTGCCTAACCTTCAGCGCCTCTCATTTCACTCTGTACAGACGCCTGCTTCTGCATGCTCCGGGCCCTCTCTATCCCTCAGGATCGGCCCGCACGTTACATACACAAGTAATTCTATCAGATATACGACCCAATAGCATTTTTCAGACCATTACCTGAGCGGCATACTCAGCTTATAGGGCCGGAGTTAAATTTAGTGCATATATTCAGATTTGCAGGCATCCCGGATCAACCCGGCAGCGACATCGCTACCCATCCTAGGCAGGAAACTGAAAAGACAGCTGCGATATTTCCTTTCCTTATCCTCGCGAGTCTCTATGTCCTGGTGAGGTGCCGTTTGAATCACGTTCTTGTTAGTGGAAATAACCGTCTGGCTGGCAAGCTCCAGCCTTGAATCAGCTGTAACGGCAGGCTGATTGGCCATCGCCTGAGACGCGCCGGCCATTAATATATAAAACGAAAGTATACTGACCATTAATTTCATCGGGGATTTACCTCTTCTCTTCAAATATCGTGCACATCAGATTTTTCTGATATTCATTAAATTAATTGTGTGTTTAAATAACTCCATTCCTGGAATACATATAACTATACAACAGGGATGTAGCTCATACCCACTCACCCGCCTCTGGCGGGTTTTTTTGTGCCCTGGAGAGTAAGCGCCTAAGAAAACCGGGGTCAGACTTCAGTTTCTAAAACCGAGCTCAGGCTACAGTTTCCTTATGCGCTAGAAACTGAAGTCTGACCCCGGTTTTCTTCTTTGATGGCCCAGAAACAAAAAAGCCGGGCTACCGTAATCTATATCCATCCCAATTGATTGGAATGGATATGCCTCGGTAGCCCGGCTCTCTGTTTAGATTCTTTCCTTACAGATCCGTTGGCTTTGCGTCCCGTCTTCCCGACAGGTTGCCTTGATAGAAGGTGTTGTTTTTCTTAAGTCTATGCTTAAGCTGATATTTTTACAAGAAATTCAGGTCCCATAATATAAAATGGTGCCGGAGAGAGGAGTCGAACCCCCGACCGTCGCATTACGAATGCGCTGCTCTACCGATTGGAGCTACTCCGGCCATATGCAATCAGCCCGCGAATATTACTACAGAACACCATTAGATAAAAATTATTGCATCACCGCTTGCTCGCCAGTTATCCGGTAGGGCTCGGGATCAACGATCATCGCGGTGCGTTCCAGCATGAGATCAGACACCAGGCGTGCGCTACCGAGGCCCAGAACCACACCATTACGGAAATGGCCACTGTTGATAAACAGACCCTGCACGCCCGGGACTGGCCCGATCAGCGGCAACCCGTTTCTGTTTCCCGGACGCAACCCGGCCCAATGGGCAATGAGCGGATACGCCTCCAGCTTCGGCATCATCATTAAAGCAGCCTTTTGCAATTCGTTACGGGCCGTGGATGTGATGGATTTATCGAACCCAACATATTCTACCGTGCTACCGACCAGCACATGTCCATCGCGCCTGGGAATCAGATAATGACCATGCTGCATCACCATGCGGTGTACTACGCCGGGCTGCGCCTTGTAAAGCAACATCTGGCCACGTACCGGTTCAATTTTCACCTCCTGCCCCACGCCCTTAAGCAATGCAGCGCTCCAGGCACCGCCAGCCGCCACGACCAGGGGCGCGGAAACCTTGCCGCGGTCAGTACGCACACCCGTCACCCGTCCGTCCTGGCAGAGTAATTCAAGGACCTCTTCATTCTCACGCAGGGTGACGCTCCGTCCCATCAGGTCGCACTTTAAGGACTTGATCAGGCGAGGATTGCGCACTTGAGCAATTTGTGGCATCCACAAAGCAGCGGCGGGCGGGCATCCCAGACCAGGTTCCAGTTGAAGACTCTTTTCCGCATCAACCATCTGGAGTGACTGGTGATGATCCTGCGCCCACGACAAGGCCTGCTCAGCCTCATCAACATCCAGCATCAGCAACCCGCATTGCGTCCATTCCGGGTCAATGCCGGTCCCAGCAATCAATTCCTCAGCAAGCTGTGGATAGTGTGACTGGCTCCAGGACGCCAGCACTGTCGTTTCCAGGGGATACTGCCAGGGATATAGCGGTGACAGAATGCCACCTCCCGCCCAACTTGATTCACCACCGACACACCCTTTCTCGATGATAGTCACCGCGAGACCAGCGGCAACCATTTCTCGTGCGGTGAGCATGCCGATCAGGCCACCACCGACAATCAGACAATCAGTTGTTTGATTCATAACAGAAACGGGGAGCTGCTGCGCGGTCAGAAAAACAATGTAACATTAATGGCCAACAATACGAGTCCGCTACTCATCGACTGGCTGTAAATCCCGAGGTAATGAAAATACAATATTCTCTGGCTGCCCGGATCGTTCCTCAATATATTTCGCCCCCTGATCCTGTAAATGTGCGATAACATCCTGAACCAGCACTTCGGGTACTGACGCACCCGCGGTGACGCCGGTATATTTCACACCCTCCAACCAGGATGGATCAATTTCATTCGCATTATCGATCAGGTAGGCCTGAGCACCTGACTTCTGGGCAATTTCCCGCAAGCGGCATGAATTGGAACTGTTTCGGGAGCCCACCACCAGCACCAGCTCACAATGCTCCGCTAGCGCTTTGACGGCATCCTGGCGATTCTGGGTCGCGTAACAGATATCGTCCTTACGCGGCCCGACGATATCAGGAAATCGTTCGCGAAGTGCCGCAACAATTTCAGCAGTATCATCCATGGACAACGTTGTCTGTGTCACATAGGCTAGTTTATTCGGGTTCTTCACCTGTAAACGCCGTGCATCTTCAACTGACTCTACCAGATACATCTTGATACCATCATTCTCATGGTACTGCCCCAGTGTACCTTCAACCTCAGGGTGCCCGGCATGACCGATCAATACACACTCCCGTTGGTCGGCCTCATGTTTGACAACTTCCAGATGCACCTTGGTTACCAGCGGGCAGGTTGCATCGAACACCCGTAATTCCCTGGCAGCTGCCTCTTCTCGTACTGCCAGAGAGACACCATGGGCGCTAAAAATTACAGTTGCGCCATCCGGCACCTCATGCAGCTCTTCAACGAACACCGCCCCTTTTTCACGCAAATTTTCCACCACAAACTTGTTATGGACCACTTCGTGACGCACATAGATCGGCGCGCCAAACAGTTCCAGCGCCCGCTCGACAATTTCTATGGCGCGGTTGACACCGGCGCAAAATCCACGAGGATTGGCAAGTTGAATATGCATCACAATTAATCTGTTTTTCGATGGCGAAAGGTATCAATAATCAGCAGGGCTGCGCCTATGCTAATAGAGGCGTCGGCAATATTAAAAGCCGGCCAATGCCACGCCTGATAGTAGACATCGATAAAGTCTACCACATACCCCAGTAGTATCCTGTCCCATACATTGCCCAGGGCACCGCCCAGTATCAGGGCCAGGCCCACCGCTGTCAGCCTGTCGGCCGTACCCAGACGCCGCATCCAGAAGAAAATCACTACGCTGACCACCAGGGCAATGACGGTAAAAAACCAGCGCTGCCATCCGGATGAATCACTCAAGAAGCTGAAGGCCGCACCATAATTGTGGATCAGAGTGAATTTCAGCATGGGTAGAATCTCGATGCCCTGATGCAGGATCAGATTCTGGCTGGCGGCATATTTTGTCACCTGATCAAAAATTAGCACCAGGACTGTCAGCCACAGCCACTTGCCGGCGGGGAATTGCTTCATTGCCATCATCCCAATATTTATGCGTACTGACGCGTCTCCCCGGCGCCTTCAATATTCTCAACGCAGCGGCCACATAATTGCGAATGCTTCGTACTGGCGCCTACATCCGCACAATGATGCCAGCAGCGCACACATTTCTCATGGGCCGAAGGCATCACGACCACCCATACTGAGTCAGTAGCGCTTAGGGGACACTCAACCGCATGATCAGGACGCGCAGAGGCTGGATGAATGCGGGCATAAGCGGTAATCAACACAAACCGCAACTCATCTTCCAACCTGGTCAAGGCAGTCAGAATATCCGCACTGCAATAGAGATCCACTTCGGCATCCAGTGAGGAACCGATACCACCGGCGGTCCTTAATTTCTCCAATTCCTTGCTCACCGCTACACGCACCGCTATCACCCGATCCCAGAATTCCAGTCCCATAACGCCTTCTGCGTCTTCCAGTGCAGAGGCCTTTCGCGGAATCTCGTACCACTCTTCAAGAAACACGGACTCGCCCCGCTCACCGGGCATGTGGCGCCAGATATCCTCGGCGGTAAAACTCAGGATAGGTGCAATCCAGCGCACCAGCGCCTCGACCACATGATACATGGCGGTCTGCGCCGAACGCCGGGCAATACTGCTTTCCTGTGTGGTGTACTGCCTGTCCTTGATGATGTCGAGATAGAAGCCACCCATCTCCACTGCACAGTAATTGTGGACTTTCTGGTAGATCAGGTGAAATTCATAATCATCATAGGCCTGCCTGATTTCCCGCTGCAACACATTGGCGCGCTCTACCACCCACTGATCCAGCACCAGCATCTCCTGCACATCCATACAATGTTCAGCCGGATCGAAACCATCCAGATTGGCCAGCAGAAAACGGGCAGTATTGCGGATGCGCCGGTAGGCGTCAGACATACGCTTGAGAATTTCATCGGACACGCTCATCTCGCCCCGGTAATCCGTGGCTGCCACCCACAACCGGATGATATCGGCACCCAGTGTCTTGAATATCTTCTGCGGCGCAATCACATTGCCCAGAGATTTGGACATCTTGCGGCCCGAGGCATCCACAGTAAATCCATGGGTCAACACCGCCTTATAGGGTGCCTTTTGACGCATAGCCACCGATGTCAACAACGAGGACTGGAACCAGCCGCGATGCTGGTCTGAGCCCTCCAGATAGAGGTCAGCCGGTAATCCCAGCGCATCGATTTGTTCCAGCACAGCATAATGGGACACCCCTGAATCGAACCACACATCCAGGGTATCGGTGACCTTTTCGTACTCAGCAATATCCTCGCCGAGAAATGCCTCGACATCTAACTCAAACCAGGCCTCGATACCGTTTTTTTCAACCAGGCTGGCAACCCGTTCTATCAAGGCCTCGGTCTGCGGATGGAGCGCGCCTGTCTGGCGATGAATGAACAGCGCAATCGGTACACCCCAGGTGCGCTGGCGCGAGATACACCAATCCGGCCGCTTTTCGATCATGCCTTCAATACGCGCCTGGCCCCAATCCGGCATCCAATGTACTGTTTTAATAGCGTCCTGAGCCGACTGCCGCAGCCCCTGCTGGTCCATACTGATAAACCATTGGGGTGTGGCCCGGAAAATAATCGGTGTCTTATGGCGCCAGCAATGGGGATAACTGTGATGAATCGCCTCCTCATGCAACAAGGCATTTCGCGCCTTGAGAACCTCTATCACATGGTCATTGGCGGCAAACACATGCTCGCCACCAAACAGGGGCGTTTCCGGTAAAAAGCAGCCGTTACTATCGACGGGATTTTCAATCGGCAGGTCATAACGAGCACCGACAACATAATCCTCCTGTCCATGGCCAGGGGCGGTATGTACTGCACCAGTGCCCGCCTCCGCAGTAACATGCTCACCCAGGATCACCGGCACCTCCCGGTCATAAAACGGATGCTGCAATTTGAGTCCTTCCAGATCGCTACCCTGGCAATAGGCAATGACGTGATAGGTTTCGATGCCATAACGCAGCATGACATCCTTCATCAACATATCGGCCAACAGCAAACGCTCTGGTCCATGTTCGCCATCACATTGCACCAGGACATATTCGTATTCAGGATTCAGCGCAACCGCCTGGTTGGCAGGTAGCGTCCATGGCGTTGTGGTCCAAATAACAACCGACAAGGGCCCCTTGCCATCATGTTCTGGTACATGATGGCAGCGCTCCAACAGAGCCGTGTCATCCAGCACTGAAAAACGCACATCAATAGCGGGCGAGGTGCGTTCAGCGTATTCCACTTCGGCCTCAGCCAGGGCTGAACCACAATCGCTGCACCAATGAACGGGCTTGGATCCTTTGTGTAAATGCCCCCGTTCCACGATTTTTCCCAGCGCGCGAATAATGTCGGCTTCGAAACGGAAGTCCATGGTCAGGTAGGGATTGTCCCAATCACCCAGCACACCCAGGCGTTTGAAATCCTCTCGCTGGCGTTCGACCTGTTTACCGGCATAGTCCCGGCAGGCCTTACGAAAGGTACCGACATCCACCTTGCGTCCGGCTTTGCCGATCTTTTTTTCCACATTCAACTCGATGGGCAGACCATGGCAATCCCAACCCGGGACGTACGGTGCATCGTAACCATCCAGGGTTTTGGATTTGATAATGATGTCCTTGAGCACCTTGTTCACTGCATGGCCGATATGGATCTCACCATTGGCATAGGGCGGGCCGTCATGGAGCACAAATTTCTCTTTGCCC
>QIGV01000070.1 GCA_003230085.1 Gammaproteobacteria bacterium | reverse complement strand
AACTCCTTCATAACATCAATAAAAACCAGTACCAAGGCACTGACCATGCCGCCTCGGATCATGGGCAACACCACCCGGCGCAGGTTCTCCAGCGGACCGGCGCCCAGTATCCGCCCGGCATTTTCGATGGAAGGCGTCAATTGTTGCAACGCAGACTCCTGGGACTGCACTGCTAAGGGCAAAAAGCGAATCACCAGTACCATCACCAGGGCCAGCAAACTACCATACATGAAAGGCATCACCATCAGAATAAAAGCCAGGGCACCCAATGCAACGACGGGGCCGGGCAGCACAAAACCGATACTGGACATTTGCAGGTAGATAGCACTCAACCATGAGCGCACCCGGTTGTAGTAATAACCAATGGGCAGGGCAACAAATATTGCAATGGTTGCTGCAGCAAAGGCGACGACCAGAGAATTGCCGAGATAACCCCAAAATTCCATACCGATGGCCTGCTGTGACCACGCTAACCAGCTCCATGACACCATCCAGCACAAGGGCAATATGAAGGCCAGCAATGAAATCAGGCCTAACCAGGACCAGATCAAAATCCGCTCAGACCTTGTCGCCCACCTGGGCTCAACCAACTTCATGCGACTACCAAAATAATATCGCTGACGTTTGCGGAAAAACCTTTCAAAGACAAGAAAAGTCAACGCCAGCAGCACCAATATTAGACTCAAACCTGCTGCGGCCTGGTAATCAAAGCGTCCCGTCATCTGCAAATAAATGCTCAGGGTAAAGGTCTGATAGCGCAACACGCTCACTGCTCCGAAATCAGAAAGCACATGGAGTGTGACGACCGCTAGTCCCGCAGCAATAGCTGGGCGCAACATCGGCAGGGTAATGCGCCAGAAAACTTCCCGCGAAGTGGCTCCCTGAATACGTGCCGCCTCTTCTAGATGGGGGTTGTTGCGCCGCAAGGCCGAATAGGCCATCAGAAAGACATAGGAAAATCCAGACAGGGAAAGCACCAGGGCAGTGCCACCAGCATTATACAGATCCGGCACCGCTACAGTACCGTTAAACAGGCTCTGCCACAGACGCCCTAGCCAACCGTTGCTCTCCAGCATTGAGGTGTATATATAGGCAAATACATAGGTGGGAATGGTGAGCGGCAACACCATCAGCCATAAGGCTAAGCGCCGTCCCGGGAATTGGCGCTGTGCAATCAGCCATGCCGATGAAACGCCGAGGACCAAACAACCGACTGCTACCAGGATCACCAACAGGAGAGTATTCCACAGCAGCCCCGGCATTCGCGTCGACCATAGTCCCGCCCAGTCGCCAAGCGATAACTGCAAGCTGGTGTAGACGACAAATAGCAAGGGAATTGACGCCAACGCGACAATTCCCCCTGCGGCATAGGGCAGCAGGTGATCCTTACGAAAAACCATAAAACATTAAATACATCAACATACTAACTATACCCCCTAAGCGCCCAACAGCGGAGGCCAGGATTACGGCATGCCTACTTCTTCAAGTAGATCGATAGTGGCGTTTCTCTGGAAGGCCAGTTCGGCCATTGGAACATCGGCAACCTTGTAGCTGGATACCGGTGGAATGGCTGGATCGGTTTCAACATCGCTACGGGTCGGGTATTCAAAATTTACGTTAGCAAAAATCTTCTGGCCTTGCTCAGAAACCAGGAAACGAACCAGGCGTTCGGCCTGCTTCTTCTTTTTACTGTATTTACTAATGGCGACACCCGCCACGTTCCAGGCCACACCCATCCCGTCTGCGCCCTGATCTGGCAGCAGAATCTTGATCGGCGCATCAGGTGATTTCGCCAGATGACGATAAATGTAGTAGTGATTAACCAGGCCAATATCAAGTTTTCCTGCAGCTACAGCTGCGACAATCTTGCTGTGCTTGTTGAAGACCTGGCCATCAGTATTGGTCTTCATAAGCGCCAGCCACTTGCGGGTGGCGTCAACACCGGCCAACTCCATATAGACTGTGGCGCCGGCAATAAAACTTTCATTGCTACTGTTGGTAATGCCCAGGCGTCCGTGCAGCCGCGGATCAGCCAGGTCAAACACCGAATGTACAAAATCTGTCCGGTCCTGAGCGGTATTGACAACCAGCACCCGGGCACGGGCTGATAAGCCAACCCAGGTATTATCAGGGGCACGCAGATTGGGGGGAATCACAGTGACAATTTCTGGTACAAGCGCCTCAAACAACCCTAGATTACTGCCTAGCTGCAAATTACCGGCATCATTACTGACATAAAGATCCGCCTGGGTGCGCTTGCCCTCAATGCGCAACTTGTTGAGCAGTGCAGTGGAATTGGCGCTGTGCAAGATCACTTTGATGCCAGTATCGTGTGTAAAGGCATCTATCGCAGGCTTAATAAACTTGTCGCTACGCCCGGAATAAATAACCAGATCATCACTGTCAGCAAACGCCGCGCTACTACTAACAAACACTACCAACGCCAAAAATCTCAGTAAAATACCCGTTTTCATCACTTGCTTAACTCCCTTCTTAAAAAGACCCATATAATTCACTGGAATTACGTAATGATAATTATTCTCATTAAAGAAATCAAGCATTCCCGAATTTCTCGGCTCTACTCTCAACCAGCTGAGGGTTAGCCCCCGGCCCAGATCGGGCCAGGGGGGTTAACGAGGAGTAATACTTTGCGTAAAGGTTCGGGTAATCTATTGTTGATAGTAGTCGACGACTCGCTCTACTTCATTTTTTGAGCCCAGTATTACGGGCACACGCTGATGCAGCTCTTCGGGCTGGATATCCATGATACGCTCACGACCGGTAGTGCTTGCGCCCCCAGCTTGCTCAACAATAAATGACATGGGATTGGCCTCGTACATCAGGCGCAGCTTGCCCGCCTTCTTGGCGTCTTTGGTATCTCGGGGATACATAAAGATACCACCACGGGTAAGAATACGGTGTACTTCAGCGACCATGGAAGCAACCCAGCGCATATTGAAATCTCGACCACGCGTCCCTTCCTTTCCTGCCAGGCATTCATCGACATAGCGCTTGACTGGTGCCTCCCAGAAGCGGCTATTGGAGGCATTAATGGCAAACTCGCTGGTATCTAACGGGATTTTCATATCCTGGTGAGTCAGAATGAATTCGCCTACGTTCTGATCCAGCGTAAAGCCGTTAACCCCGTGTCCAGTGGTCATCACCATCATGGTGGAAGGACCATACAGGGCATAGCCAGAACACACCTGGCGGGTTCCCGGCTGCAGGAAATCCGCTTCAGTGGGATTACTCACTCCATCCGCACAGCGCAATATGGAAAATATGGTCCCCACAGAAATATTGACATCGATATTGGAAGAACCGTCCAGGGGATCAAATACCAGCAAATATTTTCCCCGCGGGTACTTCCCCGGAATCTCAAAAACCTCTTCCATTTCCTCTGACGCCATTGCGGCCAAGTGGCCACCCCATACATTGGCATCCAGCATCATGTCATTAGAAATGATATCGAGCTTTTTCTGGGTTTCACCCTGAACATTCTCAATGCCTGCACTCCCTAGCACACCGATCAAGTCGCCTTTATTCACTGCGCTGGAAATATTCTTACAAGCCACCAGCACATCATTCAAAAGCGATGTAAAGTCACCACTACCACCGGTGCGGCGCTGTTCCTCAATTATAAACTGTGTAATAGTTTGGCCTAGTTGCATTACGTTTTCCTCTTTAATATTATAATAAATAGTGTCTTTACAGGTCCACGCCTGGTAAGGAGTGAATCTTTATCTTCCACGACTCAGACATCCCGCCTCCAATGCTTCGCTGGAAACGGGTTAGAAATTCGGGTTTGATTCCGCTATCAGCTTATTTAGCTTACCACCTTATAATTTGAATGCAGATTTTATCTGAAACTATCTTTTAGTACCTTGCATAGCCGCTACGAGGTCGATCCTTTAAATCATAGAATCATATTTTATTTAACGGCGCCGCATTACGCAAAATTATATTCCGCACGACCAGAGAAAATTCAGAGCCTTTAAACAATAAATATGATTTTGGGCCGCCCATAGAAGACAAGCAGGTTTGTAACAAACTTAGAGGCAAGATAGGGCAGGTACCAGGCGCTGTATGTAATGCCAGGAATGATATTATTCTATAGGCACGAAGCCCTTTTCCTCTCCTATCTCAACTCATAGATTCTCACTAAACAAACAGCCGGATGCTATACTCGCCGCCAATATGCTCGAATATCCTGAAATCAACCCCATTGCTATCAGTCTAGGTCCGGTCCAGGTCCACTGGTACGGCATTATGTATTTGATTGGTTTTGCTGCCCTATGGTGGCTAGGGAACCTGCGCGCCAAAAAGAATCCATTGTGGAATCCGCAAGAGATTGCTGATCTAGTCTTTTATGGTGCCCTCGGAACAATACTAGGGGGTCGTTTGGGGTATATCCTTTTTTATGACTTGCCAGCATATATAGCCGAACCGCTAAACGTCTTCAAAATCTGGCAGGGCGGCATGTCCTTTCATGGTGGTTTGGTCGGCGTCCTTGTGGCTCTGGCCCTGTATGGGTACAAAACACGCAAGGGATTTTTCCAGATAACAGATTTTATTGCGCCCATGGTGCCCATCGGCCTCGGTGCAGGCCGGATAGGCAATTTTATTAATGGTGAGCTGTGGGGGAGAGTTTCGGATGCTCCCTGGGCGATGGTTTTCCCCGACCCACGTGCAGGACTATTACCACGCCATCCCTCCCAGCTCTATGAAGCCTTGTTGGAGGGTCTGGTCCTGTTTTTTATCTTATGGATCTATTCGAAAAAACCGCGCCCGACCATGGCCGTTTCAGGCCTGTTCTTACTGTTTTACGGACTGTTCCGTTTCGTGGTGGAATTTACGCGTATGCCTGACGCCCATATCGGCTACATAGCTTTTGACTGGCTAACCATGGGACAGCTATTATCCGCTCCGATGGTACTTGCCGGTGGCAGCCTGTTGTGGTGGGCCTATAAAAAACATTCCACAAAATAATAAGTTCAATATGAAACAATATCTGGAATTGATTCGACATGTACGCAACCACGGTGTTCGCAAAGACGATCGCACCGGCACCGGAACGCTAAGCGTATTCGGATATCAGATGCGCTTCGATCTTGCTCAGGGTTTCCCGCTGGTCACTACTAAAAAGATTCACCTCCGCAGCATCATCCATGAACTCCTCTGGTTCCTGTCTGGTGATACTAATGTAAAGTACTTGCATGACAACGGCGTTACAATCTGGGATGAATGGGCCGACGATGACGGCAACCTTGGCCCTGTGTATGGTCACCAGTGGCGCTCATGGCCAACTGCTGATGGGTCATCTATCGACCAGATTACCCAGCTCATAGAAAACATCCGGGTAAATCCTGATTCACGCCGTCTGATCATCAGCGCATGGAATGTGGGTGACATAGAGAAGATGGCACTTCCACCCTGCCACACTTTTTTCCAGTTTTACATCGCTGAA
The DNA here is from genome assembly GCA_003230085.1 of Gammaproteobacteria bacterium. GTDB lineage: Bacteria > Pseudomonadota > Gammaproteobacteria > SZUA-140 > SZUA-140 > SZUA-140. The sequence goes on along the minus strand of QIGV01000070.1, from coordinate 38,348 downwards.
GGGAAGCTGTCCTGTCAACTCTATCAGCGTAGCGCTGATATTTTTCTCGGAATACCGTTTAATATTGCGTCCTATGCATTGCTGACCATGATGGTTGCCCAAGTGACAGGTCTGCAATGCGGTCATTTCATACATACTTTAGGGGATGCACACCTCTACCTGAATCATCTGGAACAGGCAGACTTGCAACTACAACGAACACCTTTTCCACTTCCCCACATGCAGGTAAACGCTGCCATCGATACACTTTTAGAATTCAGCTATGACGATTTTGAATTGACCAACTATCAAGCGCATTCCCACATCAGGGCCGCCGTCGCAGTTTAATCTCTATGTTGATTTCCCTGATTGCGGCAATGTCTCAAAATCGGGTGATCGGATTCGAAAACCAGCTGCCCTGGAAACTGCCCGCAGATATGCGCCATTTCCGTAGCATCACCATGGGCAAACCCGTCTTGATGGGTCGTAAGACCTTTGAATCCATTGGTAAGCCGCTGCCTGGACGTATCAATATTATCGTCAGTCATGACCCGGCTTTTCGTGTGCCAGGTGGGATAGTCGTCAGCACCATTTCAGAAGGCATCCGTGCAGCAGCAGAACATGAGGAACTCATGGTAATCGGTGGTGCGTCGATCTATACAGCCATGCTACCCCAGGCTGATTGTATGTATCTCACCCTGATCCATTACGATTTCGCAGGCGACGCCTACTTTACAAACTTTGATGAAAGTGAGTGGGTTGAGATAGAGCGGCAGGATTGCCCCGCCGATAAAATCAACCCTCATGCCTACAGCTTTATCACATTACAGAGGAAACGCAATTAATAAGGGATTGTCCTCCATGGCAACGCCCCCCGTCACTGCGCTTTAAAGAAAAATTTAGTGGATCCGCTTTTCAGTTGTTTCCTTCTCCGAGACCGGCACCGTAAAAGTATCCGTATCACTGCTTGGCTGCGACGCGGCAGACTCCTCTGCTTTTTTACCTGATGCTGCAATGACCTCTTCTTGTAAGCCAACCTGAGTTTCTACACTTTCAGATTTCGACTGCCCGGTAACCGCTTCACTGTCAACATTTTTAACTTCAGTGTCACCAGCTGTTTTGTTTGCCTCTCCTTCAGCCTGCCCAGTTTTCACTTCATCTGCTGCGGAGACTGCCGTCTCCCCAGCCTGTTGCTCTTCCAGGCTGTCGCCTTCTTCAGCAACAGAAGTCGCCTGCTCATCTACCTGTTCCAGGGAATCTACATCGTCGCTTTTATTTTGCTCGCCTGATTCAACGGGTGAGGCCAGGGGCACTAATTTTGTCACCGCATCAGGCAGCAAAGCGTCTGGCTGGCTAAACTGCTGCGCACCATCTGCTAGATGCTGATATAGTTTTTGGTAATCCGAGGTTACAGCATTGAACAAGCCAGCAGTCGTGGAAAAATGCATAGTGACTTCATTACGGTAACTGCTCAGTTCATCCTGAACCGCCTGAAGATCCTCCTCGACCTGTTTTCTGATTTTTTCAGAACCACCAGAACCTTGCCCGAGAAAAATACCGCCCACTATGCCTAATGCAAATCCGCCAATCGCTAAAATCCATTCCATCATTTCCCCCTAGCGCTATCTATTATTCTTAATTGAATGCCTGGGCAAGCTATATTCTTATGGCTTGCTGTGACTAACACCACACCCCGGATTTTCTTACCTACGTCCTAGGCCCACTTGGTGCGACTGCCCACCTCTGCTTGAAAAAGTTTATTTTTCTGGCGTCTCTTAGCCATGTTGCATGACATTGCGACTACAGGCAACCCCGAAACATGAAAAACCTAACTCATCTCATTAGAACGCCTATAATATTCAATATAATCAATACGTTAAATATAGAAAGGCGAGGTTTTCAATAATCTGGGTAGGTCAAAACTGCTCTCACATCCTGAAACAACAGCACCCTTTTGATAAGCACACCCCACAACCCAACTTACACGTCAAGGTTCGCGACAGCCAAGGCATGCTTTTCTATAAAATCTCTACGAGGCTCTACCTGGTCACCCATCAAGGTAGTGAATATTTCATCGGTGGCAACTGCATCCTCAATTCGAACCTGTAACAAACAACGGGTCTCGGTATCCATCGTGGTTTCCCATAACTGCTCCGGGTTCATCTCCCCCAGCCCTTTGTAGCGCTGTATTTGCTGACCGCGTTTGGCTTCAACCATCATCCACTGATAAGCCTGCTTGAAGTCAGTGACAGGAAATTGCTTGTCGCCACGCTTCATATAAGCACCTTCAGCCAGCAATCCTGTTAGCTGTCGGCCCAGCTTGGCCATATCTTCGTATTCAGGTGATTTAAAAAACTCATGATTCACTTCACGCGTTGAGGCCAGCCCATGAGTATACTCAGTAACCAATGCCTTCCAGGCATGGGTGTCCGATTCCTCGACAACTTTTATTTCGAAACGAATATTGTTTTCACTGCTCTCATTAAGGCGATTCTGTAGCTCGCTAAACCAGTCGTTTACAAGATAAATATCCTGGGTATCCGATTTACTCAACTCGTCTACATAGATCATAGACTCCAGAACCGCTCTGCTGATTCGCTTTGACATCCGTTGAATTGTCATCATCACCAACATGTACTGATTAGCAATGATCGATAAGGCATCTTCACTGATAGGCGGGGCGTCTGCGCTGAGGTAAAGCTGGGTATTTTCCAGGGCAGAATGCAACAATACTGCATTCAGCTCCATATCATCCTTGACATAGCGCTCCTGCTTCCCCTTTTTGATCTTGTAGAGTGGTGGCTGTGCGATATAAATATGGCCCCTCTCAACCAGTTCAGGCATCTGACGGTAGAAGAAGGTTAGTAGCAGTGTTCTGATATGAGAACCATCCACATCCGCATCAGTCATAATAATAATGCGGTGATAACGTAGTTTTTCCGGATTATAATCTTCCTTACCAATCCCACAGCCTAGCGCGGTAATCAACGTACCGATCTCCACAGATGAGATCACCTTGTCAAAACGGGCTTTTTCAACATTCAATATCTTACCCTTCAAGGGTAGTATCGCCTGGTTACGCCGGTCTCGGCCCTGCTTTGCAGATCCGCCCGCTGAGTCACCCTCTACCAGGAAGAGTTCAGACTTAGCTGGGTCTTTCTCCTGACAATCTGCAAGCTTGCCAGGTAGACCTGCGATATCCAGTGCGCCCTTGCGACGAGTCATCTCACGGGCCCGCCTGGCAGCTTCCCTGGCTCTAGCCGCGTCAATAATTTTCGCTGTAATCGCCCTGGCTTCTGCTGGGTTCTCTAGAAAATAATCCCATATATTTTCACGTGTAATGGCTTCGACAACGGGTGATATTTCTGAGGAAACCAGCTTATCCTTCGTCTGCGAGGAAAACTTAGGGTCTGGTGCCTTGACTGAAATAACGGCTGTAAGACCCTCACGGGCATCATCCCCTGTCATCGATACCTTGGTTTTTTTAGTAATGCCTTCTTTATCGAGATACTGATTCAGGGTGCGTGTAAGGGCACTGCGAAAACCGGCCAGATGTGCGCCACCGTCCTTTTGAGGGATGTTATTGGTGTAGCAGAATATATTCTCCTGATACGAATCATTCCACTGCATCGCGACTTCAACACCAATGTCATTTTTTTGGGTATTGAAATAGATGACTGTCTTATGAAGCGGTGTCTTGTTGCGATTAAGGTGCTCAACAAAGGCACGTATCCCGCCCTCGTACTCGAAAATATCCTTTTTATCCGCCCGCTCATCGCTTAAAACAATTTTAACGCCATGATTTAAAAATGAAAGTTCCCTGAGTCGCGCCGCCAGTATATCGTAATGAAAATCAGTGTCACCAAATACCTTCGAACTTGGTTTGAAACGGATTTCGGTGCCAGTCTGATCGCTGTCACCGACACTAATCAGTGGAGCAAGTGGCTCACCATCACTATAGTCCTGTTGATAAACATGGCCACTGCGCCGAATTGACAAGCGCAGACTCTCTGATAATGCGTTTACCACTGAAACGCCCACACCATGCAGTCCCCCGGAGACTTTATAGGTATTGTCATCAAATTTCCCACCGGCATGAAGCACGGTCATAATGACCTCGGCAGCAGATCGCCCCTCTTCAGGATGAATATCGACAGGGATGCCGCGACCATTGTCTGCGACAGAAACAGAATTATCGCTGTGGATAACAACTGAGATTTCGCTGCAATAACCCGCCAGGGCCTCATCTATGGAGTTATCGACTACCTCAAAAACTAAATGATGGAGCCCAGTCCCATCATCGGTATCGCCGATATACATGCCAGGTCGCTTTCTAACAGCATCCAGCCCCCGTAATACCTTAATTCTTGAAGAATCGTATGTCTGATCAGCGCTCATCTACATATACCTGCGGAAAATCGTCATTATAGCACCTGATTGACCACCCCGTGTTCCACGTGGAACTTTTTCTGGATCAGCGCGCCAGGAACACCCTCCAAGGGATCTGTAGCCGTTATAAACACCTGTATATCCAATCGATTAATCAAGCCTAGCAATAAGTCGCGGTGCTCCAGATCAAGCTCTGCCGCAATGTCATCGATAAGGACAACGCAGGGTTTATCTGTTTTTTCTGTAAAAACACGGGATTGAGCAAGGTACAAGGCGCAGACCAATAATTTTTGTTGGCCGCGTGATACTCTCTCCTTCAATGATATGCCCTGAATAGACAGTGTCATATCAGCACGGTGCGGCCCATAACGAGTGTAACCGTAGACACGATCGCTAGAATAAGCCTCTTTCAACACCGTCGCAAAATCTGCTTTATCAGGCCACCCAGAACCATACTCCATCGTAATTTCACTGATGGCCGGTAATAACGTATCAATAAACCGCTTGAAGAGCGGCCTCAGCTTGCCAAGAAACTGCATTCTGAGCTGATGGATCGCCAATGCAGCAGCGACGAGCTCATCATTCCATATCTCACAGTCACGTCTGCAGACGCCTCGCTGGAGCGAAAGATTCCTTTGTTTCAGCGCTCTGGCATAACGATGCCACAATGCATAAAAGGAAGGTTCCACGTGGAACAAGCCCCAATCTAAAAATTTTCTCCGATTACCGGGGCCATCTAATAAAAGCCGGTGGCTTTCCTGATGAATAACAACTAAGGGTATATAACTAGCTAGTTGTGAGGCCTTTTTGACTGGCCTGCCATAGGCTTGTAGCCTAATCCGCTTATTTTGATAACTTACACCGATATCGATTTTTTGATCGTCGCGATCCCTGACTTGCCCAAAAATAGTAAATTCTGTCTGTCCTTTCCGGGCCAGGTGGCGTATTTGATTGGTACGAAAAGACTTTCCTCTCGATAAGACATAGAGCGATTCAAGCAAGCTGGTTTTTCCGCTCGCATTCTTTCCGTAAATCAAATTGAGGCGTTCTGCAGGCTCTATCGCGATTTCACGCAGATTACGTACATTCAATATTTGAAGTCGGCTAACTCGCATGGCTCTCCACCCATATCATCGCCCACAGCCCAACATAGATTTATATCGGTGCCCCAAATACGAAATAAGGAATTCAAACATTAAATACCGATTAAAAAATGATTCAGAGAGGGCGAACGACTGTTAATTGACCATATCCGCCATGTCAGGCGTCTGTTGAAGTTAGGATTAATCTGTGGTGGTGTGTTATCAAGTAATATGGAAAGGAAAAACTACAACCTCATAGGCATTATGACATATCGACATAGCTTTTCATCAACACCATGAATCAAACAACAACTATTAGGATCTGATAACATTAATTGGACCTGTTCCGTCTCACACGCCGCCAGCGCATCCTGAATGTAATTGACATTGAAGCCCATTTCCAGATTAGGGCCATCATAATCTATGGGAACTTCTTCTTCTGCTTCTTCCTGCTCTGGGTTATGCGCATGAATGTGAAGTAATCCCGTTGAAAACTCTAGTCTAACGCCTCGAAATTTTTCATTGGACAGGATGGAAACTCGAGCCAGAGCCTGTCTTAAAACTTCGCGGTTACAAATCACTTTCTTATCACTATTGACGGGAACAACATTTTGATAGTCAGGAAAACGACCATCAATCAGTTTTGAAACAAATGCCATCTTATCCGTCTTTAACTGGATAAAATTGTTCCCCAAAGCAATTTTCACCGAAGTATCGTCGTCACCCAACAACCGTGAAAGTTCGAGCACCCCTTTTCTTGGTATTATAACCTGTTGATTATCTTTGTTATTATAATCTATCTCAATATCACATAGTGCTAGGCGATGGCCATCAGTCGCCACAAAATGTAGGGTCTGTCCTGCCATTTCCATAAGCAAACCATTAAGATAATAACGAACATCCTGCTGAGCCATCGCAAACTGGGTATGTTCAATCGCGTGTTTTAGTGCGCGTTGAGGGATTTCAAAGGTGATCACATCCTGGTGAGTTTCAATCTTTGGAAACTCACTAGCCGGTAGTGTTGACAAAGTAAAGCGGCTTTTCCCTGAACGGATCGTCGCTTTTTCTTTCTTGTCTACAGTGATTTTGATGCTAGCCTCTTCTGGCAGAGCGCGACAGATATCCAAAAATTTCCTGGCCGGAAGTGTTACCTCACCTTCGATAGTTTCCTGGATGTCAGTGTGTGTGCTCATCTGTACTTCAAGATCCGTCGCAATCAGTGAAAGTTTATTGGCAGTAACTGAAACAAGCACATTCGAAAGTATGGGTAATGTCTGACGTCGTTCAACGACACCGCTGATCATCTGGAGTGGTTTTATTAGTGTTTCTCTGTCTATCGTAAATTTCATTGTATTTAAATATTAAGATTTACTTTTTATATCTGTTATTATTAGTGACACACACGTTTGTGTATAAACAGAAATAATCTATATTTTTCAATAGATTAACATCTGTTCTGCTCTGTATATAACATCCATTTTGTTGTGGGGTCCATGTTGATTACCTGTGCATAATTATAGGGGTTATCCACAGGCAATTGTTACCCACAAGTTATACACACTATGTGGTCAGTATTCTTAACAGGTTTCCATAATCCTCACTGATGCGTGAATCAGTTTCCAAAAGCGCCTTTATTTTTCTGCAAGCATGAATCACAGTGGTGTGATCTCGTCCACCAAAAGCCTCTCCGATTTCGGGAAGACTGTGGTTGGTCAACTCCTTGGACAGTGCCATAGCCATCTGACGAGGACGTGCTACAGACCGCGAGCGACGTTTGGATTTGAGGTCCGAAATACGAATTTTGCAATAATCGGCAACAATTTTCTGGATATTATCCATGGTGACCTGCTTTTCCTGTAGTGCAATTAGGTCCTTTAGGGCATCTTTTGCAAGGTCTATGGTGATTGGGCGTCCGGTAAATCTTGAGTTTGCGCAGACCCGCCGCAGTGTACCCTCTAGTTCGCGAATATTGGAACGGATTTTCTGGGCGATAAAGAAGGCAACATCATTGGATAATTGGATATTTGTTTGTTCCGCCTTGCTAATCAGGATTGCTACACGTGTTTCCAGATCTGGCGGGTCGACTGCAACGGTCAGGCCCCATCCGAAACGTGATTGCAGGCGTTCCTCGAGCCCTCCCACCTCTTTCGGGTAACGGTCGCAGGTCATAATGATTTGACTCTGTCCTTCAATTAAGGTGTTGAAGGTATGAAAAAACTCTTCCTGCGACCGTTCTTTTTTAGCAAAAAACTGAATATCATCAATTAGTAAAGAATCTACTGAGCGATAATAACGTTTGAATTCGTTGATAGCATTTTGTTGGAACGCCTTGACCATGTCACCGACAAAGCGTTCTGAGTTGATATAAACGACTCGAGCACTAGGGTCTTTTTCAAGAATACGGTTTCCTATGGCATGCATCAGGTGCGTTTTGCCCAGGCCAACCCCACCATAGATGAACAGCGGGTTATAGGCATCTCCTGGGTTATCAGCAACCTGAAGTGACGCTGCCTTAGCCAGCTGATTAGATTTACCCTCGACAAAATTTTCAAAGGTAAATTCAGGGCGCAGATTGTTAACATGATTGACGTCTGATCGGTCATTTCTACGACTGAAATTCGTATCAAAGAGTGAGCGACTTGGCTGTGGAGGCGCCGTCTTTCCTTCTTTTTTGGAAAAAGTGCAGTCGTTGCTACCAACTTCCAGTTTGACCTTGAAGCCTTCGCTATCGATGTACTTGGCGGTGATGGCGGATATGTTGCTATAAAAGCGTTCGCTGACACAATCCATAACAAATCTATTGGGGGCGAGCAGGCGGAGTGTGCTATTGTCTTCGATGGCCTGTAATGGCCTGATCCAGGTATTGAATTGTTGTGCTGTTAGCTCAGATTCAAGGTGGTCGAGACACTTTTCCCATAGACTATTCTCCACTTACAGTACTGCCCCTTGTTTTATAATTATGGTGATGAGACGGGTGAGTGTATACCCCTTTTCAGAGCTAATCCATACCCTCTTTTATCCCTTATATACCATGGTTATCTGCATTACTATTCAGAATAGGGAGGAATCATAGTGTGATCACAAGCTTGCGCAGGAGAGTTGATAAAGGCTCATGTCAAAGTGGGTTAAGTTAACAGTATCCAGGTTGTTTCCTGAAGATTAGTCAATATAGAGATTGACAGGCATAGTGCAAAATAGGTATTTTAGGCGACTTTACTTTTTAGCTAGTGTTTAGGTCGCATGCGGATCAGTGTTCCCGGGCGATCAAATTGATCAGGAAATGTCATGAAAAGAACGTATCAACCCAGTAATATCAAGCGTAAACGTACCCACGGTTTTAGGGCGCGGATGAGCACGGCAGCGGGTCGGGCAGTCATCAGGCGGCGGCGAGCAAAGGGCCGAATTCGCCTGAGTGCCTGATTATTGCTGCTGACCAGGAAGTGCCGGTTAACAACGCCAGATGAGTACAAACGCGTATTCCGGGGCGCCCGCAAGTTGCATAACGTATGTTTTACGGTACTAATACTGGCAAATAACAGGAATTATCCTCGGCTAGGATTGGCAATTTCACGCAAGTATACAAAGAGTGCGGTGCAGCGCAATACGGTCAAGCGTCTCATCCGCGAAGCCTTCCGTCACCATAAAAATGAGCTTGGTGCCCATGACCTGGTCTTTGTCGCACGCCCGGCGTTATCAGATAAAACGAGACGCGAGCTGGCAGTAGCTGTCAATGAAATCTACATGAGTATTGAGTGATGCAAAGTTTGCTGATGTTATTTATTCGGACCTACCGATTGGCAATAAGCCCGTTTTTAGGCCATACCTGCCGCTTTTATCCCACATGCTCGGAATATGCCGAGAGTTCCTTGCGCACACATGGTGTTTTGAAGGGAATGTATCTGGCATTTAGACGTATCGCACGCTGCCATCCCTGGCATCAGGGCGGTGTTGATCTAGTACCCGAAAAAACTACGCAATCTGATCCAATTAGATCGTACCGGAGATATAGATTCTTAAGGGTGAGCAAAGGGATGAAGCGCAGCTCTTCCCTTTGGAATCCCCAAGTTCAAGACCGCCGCGACAAACCGCAAGAGATCTCTAATTAAGTTATGGATAATCAAAGAGTCATCCTCTTTTTTGCGCTGTCGTTCGTATTGCTGCTGATCTGGCAAGCCTGGCAGAAGGACAATATTACGCAACAGCCCACTACAACCACAACACAGTCAGCAGTATCGCTACCGCAGACGGAGCAGGGAGAAGATGTGCCCTTCACGCCGCAGAGTCCGTCACAGGTAGAAACAGACATACTGTCTGTGGCACAGGCCAGCCAGGAAGTCCTTAAAAAAGGGAAACGTGTTCATGTTAGGACCGATCTACTGGATGTAGAAATCGACACCATTGGCGGCGATATACGCCAGGTCGACCTGCTTGCTTACCCGGTGAATCCCGATGAGCCCGGCCATCCTTTCCGATTGATGGAAGATAGTGCTACCCGGATCTTCATCGCCCAGAGCGGCCTGCTATCCAAGCAATCGGCGCCTGACCACCACGCACTATTTTCTGCTGACCAGGCGGAATATCGCTTACCAGCGGGTGCTGATATGATCCAGGTCCCGCTGCGCTGGACATCACCAGACGGTGTCACCGTCACCAAGGTCTACACATTCAAACGTAATAGTTATGTTATTGAAATTGCTCAAACGGTCAACAACGGCACTGAGCAGGAATGGCGCGGACATCAATACCGCCAGTTACAGCGCACTGAGCCGGGCGACAATGAAAAGCCTGCTTTCATATACACCTACACTGGTGGCGTTATCTACAGTGATGCGGAAAAGTACGAAAAAATAGATTTTGATGATATGCAGGACGGTGATCTCAGCCGTGATATCAAGGGTGGCTGGGCCGCCATGATTCAGCACTATTTTGTTAGCGCGTGGATTCCGGATGAAGATCAGGTCAATCACTTTTATACCAAAGCGCCTCAGGGCAGTCCCTATATCCTGGGCCTGGTCTCTGCCCAGTCAGCGGTAGCGCCGGGTCAGCAAAAAACTTTTAGCAGCAAAGTCTTCGTGGGGCCCAAGGAGCAGCACCGCCTTGAAAAATTAGCGCCCGGTCTAGAGTTGACAGTGGATTACGGCATCCTCACGGTGTTGGCCAAGCCGATTTTCTGGTTAATGGAATATATTCATTCTGTTATCGGCAACTGGGGTTTTACGATCATTCTCCTCACCCTGCTGATCAAGCTGGTGTTCTACAAACTGTCAGAAGTCAGTTATCGCTCGATGGCTAATATGCGCAAACTACAGCCCAAAATCACCGCCATGAGAGAGCGCTATGGAGATGATCGCCAGCGCATGAGCCAGGCCATGATGGAGATGTATAAAAAGGAAAAGATCAATCCCATGGGTGGCTGTTTACCGATGCTGGTTCAGATTCCGGTTTTTATCTCTCTGTATTGGGTCTTGCTGGAAAGCGTGGAGTTGCGCCAGGCAGATTTTATTTTTTGGCTCAACGACCTGTCAGCGAAAGATCCCATTTACATCCTGCCGCTGTTGATGGGCGCGACCATGTTCATACAGCAAAAGCTAAACCCGGTGCCGCCTGACCCGATACAGGCCAAGGTCATGATGGCCCTGCCATTTATTTTTACCCTGTTCTTTGCGTTTTTCCCGTCGGGTCTGGTGCTGTACTGGGTGACCAACAGTGCCTTGTCTATCCTCCAGCAGTGGTACATTACCCGCCGTATTGAAAAGGCGGCCGCGAACGCGAAAACCTGACCGGACCCTACTGATAGGCCTGCCCACTGCACGGTCATGCACATGGATACGGATACCATTGTCGCACTTGCTACCCCTGTAGGACGAGGTGGAGTTGGTATTGTCCGTGTTTCAGGGCCACGTACCACAGAGATCGCCCGAGCCGTTCTGCACTACCTGCCACAGGCGCGCTATGCCGAATATGCCCCCTTTTTTGATGCAAATGATACCGTTCTGGATCGTGGTATAGCCCTGTACTTTCCTGGTCCCGCTTCCTTTACCGGCGAGGATGTATTGGAACTGCAGGGCCACGGTGGTCCAATTGTCCTGGATATGCTCCAGCATCGCGTAATAGACTTGGGCGCTCGCCCTGCTCGCCCTGGTGAATTCAGTGAGCGCGCCTTTCTCAATGGCAAGATCGACTTGGCCCAGGCTGAGGCGATTGCAGACCTTATCAACAGTTCATCGGAACAAGCTGCGCGCTCGGCGCAACGCTCACTTCAGGGCGAGTTTTCTGCCCTGATTCATGGTTTGGTGGAGCGTATTACCGAGTTACGCCTATATATTGAGGCGGCAATTGATTTCCCTGACGAAGAAATTGATATTCTCAATCACGGTGGCGTGCGGGAAAGACTGGATCGGATCACAAGCGACCTGTCTGGAATTCTTGCGTCCGCCCAACAGGGATATCTATTGCAGGAAGGCATGACAGTGGTGATTGCCGGTCGGCCCAATGTGGGTAAATCCAGTTTACTTAACAGGTTGGCTCGTCGTGAAGCCGCCATCGTGACAGGGATACCCGGCACAACACGCGATGTCCTTCGCGAGCAGATTACGATTGACGGCATGCCTCTACATATCATCGATACTGCTGGTTTGCGCGATAGCACCGACCCTGTGGAGCAGCTGGGTATTCAACGCGCACGGGAAGAGATTGCACGAGCTGACAGGGTCCTGATGATGGTGGATTGCAGCGTGGAGCAGGCAGACGGTGGAATCGAAGAATTTATACGCACCGATAACCCTGGGCTGGGCTCTCCCGGGTCAGGGACAGGCACCCTTGGGCAGGGTATAGATTATTCTGACAAACTGACGATTATCCACAATAAAATAGACCTTACAGGTGACCCGCCCGCACTTTGCGACAGTGGCCGGATACCAGAAATATTTCTCTCTGCAAGCACCGGGAAGGGTGTCGATTTGCTATGTCAGCACCTGAAAGCGTGTATGGGATATAGCAGTCATGGCGAGGGTAACTTTATGGCGCGGCGGCGCCACCTAGATGCGCTGCAACGGGCTATTCAGTGTATCACCAGTGGCCGAGAACAGCTGGAACAGCATCAGGCAGGAGAACTATTAGCGGAAGACCTGCGTCAGGCACAGACAGCGCTGGGTGAGATTACCGGGGTGGTTACCGCCGATGATCTGCTGGGACGTATTTTTGGAGAGTTTTGTATTGGAAAATAATCTGACTTATAGATTCTGATTATAAAAAATCGATCAGTTTCCCGGTTGTCTGGCGTAACCGCAAACTCAGCAGGTTGCCGATTTTCCACAACACTTTTGCCGCCAGACGGGGATGTTCATCGATTATGCTATTAAGATTGCCGCGCGTTAACAGCAGCAGTTTTGACGGGATCGCAGTAATACCTGTGGCGGAATATGGCAGGCCATCCAGCACAGACATTTCACCGATAGATTTACCGGCGCGGATCTCGACCAGTTTTTTTTGACCACCCTGGTCATCATCCTTGTACAATTCCAGGCGACCTTCGACCAACAGGCAGAGGTGTCCAGTACGCTCCCCCTCGCGAAAAATAATGACTCCTTTGGGGGCGCCATACGCATGCATGTATTGGGCGATCACTTCATTTTCATCCTGAAAAAAATCGGCAAACATCTGGGTGCCCTTCAACATCGCGGCCACGTCTTTTTTAAAATCCGTACCACCTCCAAGTTGTTGCAACCCGGGCACTGATTTGTGCGATTTGGAGTCAGCCATTTCCTCTCCCCTTATTTAAGTGTATAGCCGATCAAGGTTTGAAGGCCCTGATCCTGCGGTAAAATCGGCGCATGATCGACGTTGTCGGATTCTCACCATATTGCAGAGCAATATACATCTGGTTAATTGCCACGACCTCCTCTGCCAGATCCGGTCGCCAAGTAACTATTCTATCGGCATAATTGATAGGTCCTTCAGTCGGTGCGCGCGCCAAACCTCGCCGTGCAAGCTTGTAACAAAAGCGTCGGTAAGCCGCAGTAACCGGATCCTGCCGGGCGTTCTGATGGCGTAATAACAGCCCTGCAATCAGGGACAGTAAGAGACCTAGGCCGAAAATGACCCCGACAGTCTTGCCCTGCCAGGTTAAAAGACCCAGGCTGGCTAACAACTGGTTCTGCAATGATGACTGGTACCCCAACACCCATTGGTTCCAGCCGTTATTGAGTACATCAAATCCATTGCGCAGCTGGCCCCATACATTCCCGGCGAGCTTGTAATTAAAAATACCCTGCCGGGATTCTTCCAATATGCTGTCGATGCCCTTTTCAATACGTGCCGGGGCAACGGCAGCGGTGGGGTCAATACGTACCCAGCCCTGATCGCCAAGCCAGACCTCCGTCCATGCATGGGCATCTCTTTGACGGACAACCAGATAATCGCCTACCGGGTTGGCTTCACCACCTTGGTAGCCCGTGACGATACGGGTGGGAATACCGGCGGCGCGCATTAGAACCGTAAAGCTGGCGGCATAATGTTCGCAGAAGCCGCGCCGGGTATTGAACAGGAATTCGTCTACCGTGTCGCCCTTCAACAGCGGAGGTTTGAGCGTATAGTAGAAATGTTCATCATGAAAATAACTCAGCGCGTGTTGCACCAATTGTGCGTCATCACTGAATTCACTGCGCCACTTCCGCCCCATAGCCTGCGCCTTGAGGTTAGATCCGGCAACCAGTTGCAGGGCTTGCTGTCGGTCATCTGGGCTCAGGTTGTCCATACGATAGCGGGTATGCGATGTTACCCGGTAGCGGACCAATGTCATGACCGGCTCATTGGCGAGTAGTTGGTAATCCGGGGAGCGCATCGCGCCATCTGGAATCGATGTTGGTACATCTAGAGCATAGAGCCAATTGTGTGGATGGGGTTCAAGCGTGACCTGATAACTGACCTCTTGACCCATGGTGACCAGGCCATCTTGTACCCTCTGGGGCACAGGTACCCTCTTGGGAATGGGATAGCCCGTCGGATGGGTAGATTTACGGGGACCTGGCGTCCAGCTTTTGCCATTAGTCGCCCACAGTACCGGTCCGCGCCAGTAGAGCAGGGAATTGTTTGGTGTAGGGCCATCGAACTTGACCCGAAAAGCAACGGCATCCGACTGTCCTAGATTGCTGATACTACCAGGGGTCATCTCTTCACTCAGCCCTGTGGTTCCACTGCTTGCGCCCGGGGGGAACCCCCACAAGGGCCCGGGTAGGCGCGGAAACAGGAGGAACATCACAATCATGAGTGGAACGGCCTGGAGAAACAGCTTGGCAGCCAGGCGTATCGGTTTGCTACCCACACGATGTGATGAAAACTGGTTCAGCTTAATCAGTGTCGCCGTCAGTAACAGAATGACCACGAGCATATAGATTGCCAGTGCAATGGACTGAGAGTAGAGGGCCATTGTTACCGTCAAAAAGTAACCTAGAGTGATTACCAGCGCCGCATCACGTGGGCGCCTGGTTTCGAGTAGTTTCAGACCCAACATGGCAGTCAGCAATGCCGTACCGGGATCTGGCCCAATGATTGTTCCATAGGTCATGATCACAACTGCCATCACCAGCAGGGTCAACAGCAGGCGGGAAATTTTCCCCGGTAGTGGCCAGCCGTGGGTGCTGGCCATCAAACGCCACAGGCCAAATACAATACAGAATAAACTAATCAGTATGGGCAGGTGGGTAAGATGAGGGGCCAGGACCAGGGCAAGAGAGACTAGCAACAATTTGATGGTTGATGGTGCAAGCGGGATTTCTGCTGCCGGGGTCCTGTTCATAACGGCGCCTCAAAAAGGGCGAGGGCCTCCAGACAGCGCTGCTTGTGGGCATCACCCCGGCTTATCTGGATGACCTCGCCAGGTATGCACAGCCCATAACGGTAACTGGCGTTTTCGGCATCAATTACCCATCGGCATAGCTGGCTCAGGCGTGCCTCGGTATCCAGTTTTTCCAGGCTGTCCCAGTCTAGCCACTGTTCTTCACTTTCATTGTCGGCAAACAGCTTGGTGAGCATTTCCTTACCACGTGCAACGGCCTTCCAGTCCACATGCCGGGGTGAATCACTACTTTGATAGGTACGATAGCCAAGAAAATCATCATTACCGATGGTAAAGGCGGTTTGTTTGCCACCCGATCGACGGGCCAGCTCGGGTGCAATGGTACTGTCACTGGGACGCGGATAGATCAGGCAGGTCATGTCTAGCTTGATATGAGACCAGGCATAAAAAATACCTAACGGATACCGGGTTGATACGGTCAGTGTGGTAATGGGGAGATAGCCCCTGCGATGACTAGGCAGGTCTAACTCGATTGTCGTCGTCGCGTTAGCTTTTATATCGCTATGGATTGCCGCCTGATTGGCGAGTCGCAGGGCCACGGATACGCGGGGTAATTTGCCCGGATTATCGGCATAAATAGTGAATCTGGCGGCTTCCCCACAAAAAACATGTAGTGCTTTCCCTGTTCGAAAGGTCAACTGGGCCAGGTTGCGATAGGTGTGCAGGATAGTCACCAGGCCCAGGCTCGCGAGCAAGAATGTCACCATAAAACCCACACTGTTATTGTAGTTGGCTGCCCCGATGGCCATAACAAAAATTAATAGCCCAAAGACAAGCCCATAGCGGGTAGGCAGGATATAGACCCGTTGTCGGGAAAGGGTGACCGGGCGACCGCGGGATGATGGTGAGCGACGCTCGACACGGAGCAGTCGATAGAGACGGTGTGGCAGTGCTGTTATTGAGAAATGCATGTGAATGACAGGTATTCCAACCAGCCGGCCAGATGGATCAGGAGACAGGCACGGTATTTAATAGAGAACTCACCAGGTCATCGCTACTCTGCGCACTGTTCTCAGGCGATGGTTGCAGGCGATGATTGACGACACTAGGCAGTACAGCCTGAACATCTTCGGGCAAGACGTGATGGCGACCTTCCAACATGGCCCAGGCTTGTGAACATCGTAACAGGGCCAGTCCTGCGCGGGGGGAGAGCCCATGACGGTACAACGGCGACTCACGAGTATGAGCCAATAATGCTTGAATATAATCGATTAGCGTATCTGAGACATGCACCTTAGATACCTCTGCTTGCAGCGTGCGCAGTTCCACAGCCTGCATAGCGGGGGCGAGTTCCCGGAGCAGATCCCGACGATCACAGCCCTTTAGCAGCGCCCGCTCTGCATCACTATCAGGATAACCGATCCCGAGGCGCATCAAAAATCGGTCCAATTGGGACTCTGGTAGCGGAAAGGTGCCTATTTGATTGCTGGGATTCTGTGTGGCGATGACGAAAAATGGGTCAGGTAAGGGATGCGTTTCTCCCTCAGTCGTGACTTGGTATTCTTCCATGGCCTCAAGTAGAGCACTCTGTGCCTTGGGTGTAGCGCGGTTAATTTCATCGGCCAATACGACCTGCGAAAAGATTGGCCCCGGGTGAAAGCGAAAGCCGGCCTTTTTTTGATCATAGACAGAGACACCCAGGATATCTGCAGGCAACATGTCACTGGTGAACTGGATGCGATTAAAATCCAGGCCCAGGGAACGAGCCAGGACATGGGCCATGGTGGTTTTACCGACACCGGGCAGGTCTTCCAGCAACAAATGGCCTTTGGCAAGCATACAGGCAATGGCTAGCCTGATAACCGGTTCCTTGCCAAGAATGATTCCATTAATTGAGGAGATAACCTTATCGAGGGGTTTTTGTCCTTCCTTAATGATGAGAGTCGCGCTGGATCTATGCATATTGATATGAATAAGTTGTTGATCTTGATATTATCCTGCTCATTGACATCGTTCGCACTAGCACCCGGCGCCAGGGCTGGAATTCATGCTTACGGCTGCAATGTTTAACGGCTAGGAAGGGTCATGACTTTACCTGCGGCAGGATGTTTCGCTTTCATGGTGAGATGGATTGATTGCTTATTACCTACCCTGCCATCACATAAATAATATTAAATATTCAATTGTACTAACAGGTTGACAGAAATGGATTATCAGGAAAAATTTGACGTAATTGTTGTTGGTGGTGGTCACGCTGGTGTTGAGGCCGCGCTGGCTGCCGCCCGGATGGGCGCGCGCACCCTGTTGTTGACGCACAGCATCGATACTTTAGGTCAGATGAGCTGTAATCCTGCTATTGGTGGTATTGGTAAGGGGCATCTGGTAAAGGAAATCGACGCCATGGGCGGCATCATGGCTCGGGCAGCTGACTATGCCGGTATCCATTTTCGCAAGCTCAATGCTAGCAAAGGCCCGGCTGTTCGGGCCACGCGGGCACAGGCTGATCGTGTACGCTATAAGCAGGTAATCCGGCGAGCACTGGAGTCTCAGCCCAATCTGGCCCTGTTTCAGGAGGGCGTCGATGACCTGATCATCAAAAATGAACAGGTGATTGGCGTACTGACCCGGATGGGGCTCAGTTTTTATGCCTCGACCGTGGTGCTGACCGTGGGAACCTTTCTCGGCGGGCGTATTCATATCGGTCTTGAGAATCACGAAGGTGGACGTGCAGGCGATCCGCCTGCCAATACCCTGGCCCGGCGTTTGCGCGAACTCCCTTTCCGTGTTGGACGTCTCAAGACCGGGACTCCGCCCCGTCTTGATGGTCGCAGCATAAACTATAGTTGCCTGTCCGAGCAGCCGGGTGATACGGAACGTCCAGTATTCTCTTTCATGGGCAACATTTCTGACCACCCCGAGCAAGTGTCCTGTCATATCACCGCAACCTGTGAGCGCACCCATGACATCATCCGTAGTGCGCTAGATCGCTCGCCTATGTACAGCGGGGCTATTGAAGGCGCTGGCCCGCGTTACTGCCCATCGATAGAAGATAAGATCGTGCGTTTTGCCGACAAGACCTCTCATCAGATATTTGTTGAGCCGGAGGGGTTGTCTACAAAAGAAGTCTATCCCAACGGGATTTCTACCAGCCTGCCTTTTGATGTGCAGCATGCGCTTGTTCAATCCATACCCGGGTTTGAAAACGCCCAAATTATGCGCCCCGGTTATGCCATTGAATATGATTACTTTGATCCTCGAGACTTGAAAACATCACTGGAAACTCGATTTATTCAGGGACTTTTCTTTGCCGGGCAGATCAATGGCACCACTGGCTACGAGGAGGCCGCTGCCCAAGGGTTGCTGGCCGGTATCAATGCGGTACTCAAGGTGCAGGATAAAGAGCCCTGGTGTCCAGGTCGAGACCAGGCCTATCTGGGTGTCTTGGTCGACGACTTAACGACTTGTGGTACACAAGAGCCTTATCGTATGTTTACCAGCCGTGCCGAATATCGCCTGATGTTGCGTGAAGATAATGCCGATTTGCGTCTGACGCCGGTGGGTTATGCGCTGGGAGTAGTGGATGAGGCGCGTTTCAGAATTTTTGAACAGCGTCGGGAGATGCTCGAACGCGAACAGTCCAGACTGGAAACGACCTGGGCTCGTCCCCAATCTATGTCCGAGGGCGATGCTGCAACCCTGGGTGGGCCGCTCGCCAGGGAGTATACATTGATGGATTTGCTGCGCCGTCCTGGTATTTCTTATCGTGATGTGGTCAGTTTAACAGGCATGGGACCCGGGATAAGTAATGCCAGAGTTGCTGAGCAAGTCGAAATACAGGCCCAATATGCGGGTTATATCGACCGCCAACAGGATGAAATCGAGCGCACACGGCGCCATGAACAGACGCCATTACCGCAGAATCTGGATTATGAGCAGGTACCGGGATTGTCCTCAGAAGTTCGTCAAAAACTTGCTGAGGCCCGGCCGGCTCTGCTGGGCCAGGCGGCCCGCATCCCTGGTGTTACACCGGCTGCTATTTCCCTGATGCTGGTCTATCTGAAAAAGCGTGGCGCTATGCGCAAATCCGCATAGACGCCTTTGCGTCTAAAATTCAACTGTAACGTAACTGCCAGTGCCACAGATAAATACCAGCAGGCGTATATTGGCCAGGTTTGGGCCAGCCATTTTGATTATGGTGACGATACTCACTGCCTGCGCCACGTCGCCCCCGGAAAATCGTGAGAATATCTGTGCTATTTTCAAGGAAAAGCGCGGTTGGTATCACGATGCTATGCAGTCCTTCGAGAAATGGGGAGTACCCGTCCATATTCAGATGGCTATTGTCTATCAGGAGTCCCGTTTTGAACCCAAGGCCCGGCCGCCACGCAATAAAATTCTTGGTTTCATTCCGGCTAACCGACCTACCTCAGCGTATGGTTATGGCCAGGTTAAGGATGCTACCTGGGAATGGTACCAGAGCAAGAGCGGCAATTATGGCGGGGATCGTGACGACTTTGCAGATGCCGTAGACTTTATTGGCTGGTATGGGCGTTTCAGTTACACCAGCCTGGGTATCTCCAAATGGGATGCCTATAACCAGTACCTTGCCTATCATGAAGGTCACGGGGGCTACAGAAAAAAAAGTTACCTCAAAAAAAAATGGTTAATTGGCGCTGCGCACAAAGTGGAATCCAATTCAAAAAGATTTAGTCGCCAGCTTGCCGCCTGCAAGAAAGATCTGGAGCACCGCCGTTACTGGTTCTGGCCATTTTGATAAACAGAGGGGTTTTTTGCTCCTTTTCCCTTGGAAGGGTGTCGTTAAAGGACATGGTTCCTTCTCCCATCGGGAGAGGGCGCTTTTACAACACCATTTGATTTCGCATAAAGAGAAAGCAGTATGAACTTCCTGAAAAAAGTCGCTTGTCTCATCGAGGCCATCAGTGAATGGAGCGGGCGCCTGAGTGCATGGCTGGTTTTGCTGATGGTCTTGATCATCGGGTATGACGTAGCGATGCGCTATTTATTCCAAAGTGGTTCGGTGGCCTTGCAGGAGCTTGAATGGCATCTCTTTGCGATGATTTTTCTGCTAGGCGCCGCCTATACCCTGAAGCATGATGAACATGTCCGCGTCGATGTCATCTATCAGAGCAGACGCGTGGGTGAACGTGGCCGTGCCTGGATCGATTTACTGGGCAGTTTGTTTTTCCTCATTCCCTTTTGCCTGCTGGTCATCAGCGGCAGCCTCCCTTTTGTTGCCAATGCCTATCGCATGCAGGAGGGCTCTCCGGATCCTGGAGGGCTTCCTTACCGCTACCTGTTGAAGGCAATGATCATCGTGGGGTTTTCTCTATTGTTACTCCAGGGGATTGCAATGATGATACGCAGTCTCCAGCGCATCAACTCTGGCAGTCAAGAACCGGGTGCCGCCAAGGCCGATAAGCAACAGGAAGTCTAGCACTAATGGAAATAGAAGCCTGGGCGCTGGCGATGTTTGGGGTGGCTATAGCTCTGCTATTAATAGGATTTCCGGTTGCCTTTACCTTGGGTGCGGTATCCATGCTGTTTGGCGGCGTCTTTCTTGGCCTGGAATTTTTTGATCTGCTGCCCTTGCGCATATGGGGAATCATGACCAACTTCACCCTGCTGGCCGTGCCCATGTTTGTATTTATGGGAGTCGTACTGGAGAAATCCGGCATGGCGGAAGCATTGCTGGAAACCATGGGCATGCTGTTTGGGCGAGTGCGAGGCGGGCTGGCGGTTTCTATCATCGTTGTGGGCGCCCTGCTGGCGGCGACCACCGGTGTAGTAGGCGCCACAGTGGTTACCATGGGCATCATCGCCCTGCCCGCACTACTCAAGCACCACTATAGCCCGGCATTGGCGACCGGGACGATTGCTGCTTCCGGCACCCTGGGCCAGATCATACCGCCCAGTATCATTCTCATTTTACTGGGCGACGTCATTGGCGTGCCAGTGGGCCAGCTGTTTATGGCGGCAGTGACCCCGGGCCTGGTATTGATCCTGCTATTTATTATTTATGTATTATTTATTGGCTGGTTACGCCCGGCCGCCGCACCACCTATTGTATTCACAAAGGAAGAAGGTATACCGCAGGTCAGTTTGCTGATGCGGGTTATCACTAGTCTGGTCCCACCTTTGTTGTTAGTGGTGGCGGTATTGGGATCGATCTTTTTCGGCATTGCATCGCCGACAGAATCTGCTGCGGTAGGTGCACTGGGGGCAATGCTGTTGGCCGCACTAAACCGGCGCCTGACGCTTGCCAATCTCAGAGCCGCCATGCAGCAGACCGCGCGACTGACCAGTATGGTGTTTCTGATCCTGATCGGCGCGACAGCTTTTGGTCTGGTGTTTCGTGGTATGGGCGGCGACATGCTGGTGGAGGATTTGATGCTGGCCATGCCCGGGGGTGAATGGGGTTTTCTGGCCATGAGCATGTTATTGATTTTCGTGTTGGGCTTCTTTCTCGATTTCCTGGAAATCTGTTTCATCGTGGTGCCCATATTGGCGCCCATTGCGGAACTGATGGGTATCGATCTACTCTGGTTTGCGGTGTTGATAGCCATGAATCTGCAGACTTCGTTTTTGACCCCGCCTTTTGGTGTGGCGCCGCCCGAAATTAAAATACAGCAGATATATCGCGGCATTATCCCTTTTGTCATATTACAGGTGCTCACTCTGGTGGTGCTGGTCGTTTATCCCCAGCTTACCCTGTGGCTGCCACAAATGATGGACCGCATGCAGGGGTTTTGAGGGGCCGGATAATCTGTATCACAGACCAAATGGGAATAATTAATCAGTAGCGATGGTAACCCTGGAGCAGCTTATTTCTCTTGGTGTTGCCCTGGCGATCGGTTTGTTGATCGGTATTGAGCGGGGCTGGCAGCAGCGCGCGTCTCAGGAAGGTGAGCGCATTGCCGGCATACGCACTTTTGGTCTGATCGGCTTGCTGGGAGGTCTTGGGGGATTGCTGGCGGATCACTTCAATGCCTATGTGCTGGGATTAATGTTTATTGGTGTGGCGGGGGTGGTGACAGTGGCCTATCTAGTCAACCTGCCCCGTGAAAAGGATATCGGCATCACCAGCTTGATAGCTGCCTTGCTCACCTTTGTACTGGGCGCTATGGCGACACTGGGACATATTTTTATTGCCGCTGCTGCTGCTGTTTCTACAACAGTGCTGCTGGGAATGAAGCCTGTATTGCACGGCTGGCTGAGGAAACTGGAGAAACAGGACCTTCATGCCGCATTGAAGTTGCTGTTGATTACCATTGTAGTGCTGCCCATCCTTCCAAATCGCGGTTATGGGCCGTGGGAGGCGGTCAATCCCTACGAAATCTGGTGGATGGTGGTGCTGATTGCGGGCCTCTCATTCAGCGGCTACATTACGATGAAGGCCGTGGGCGCTGAAAAGGGCGTGATGCTGACCGCGGTATTGGCCGGTCTGGTGTCATCCACGGCGTTGACACTGTACTTTGCGCGCCTGTCGCGAACCGAAGCGGGCCTGGACAGACTACTAGCCCCCGGAATATTGTTGGCCTGTAGCACCGTATTTCCGCGTATCCTGCTGGTGGCGAGTATTATCAACACCAGCGTATTCAGCAGCCTGGTGGCCCCATTGACAGTGATGACCGTTATCACGATACTGCCGGTAATTTTCCTCAGACGGTTGGGTCCGGCCGGTAATTTGCCGGCGCGTTCGCTGCTGATTAAAAATCCCTTTCAGCTTAAATTCGCACTTCTATTCGGTGTGTTGTTAGCTGCCATTATCCTGATTGGCAGGGCGATAAGGGAATTCATGGGCGAAACCGGTATCTATATGCTCGCCGCCATATCAGGCGTAATGGATGTGGATGCCATCACCCTCACCTTGTCGAGGATGAGCCTGGACGATTTACCAATCACACTGACAGCGACAGGTATTGTGATTGCCGGTGCAGTCAATACCCTGCTCAAGGCAGCTCTCGCAGGTGCAATCGGCAGCAGCAGAGTGAGGAGGCAGGTAATATTGCCGCTGGCGTTTGCCGCTGGGACGGGGCTTGTTGCAGCATGGATGTTTTGATGATGATCTATCATTGACGGGTTCGATATGCACATCTATATTTTGCAGCACGTCTACTTTGAGGGGCCGGCCGAAATAGCATGCTGGGCGGACAGACATGGGCATGTGATGACATACACGCGATTCTATCTCGGTGAGCAATTGCCCGCGCAGCATAGCTACGACTGGCTGGTTGTGTTGGGTGGGCCCATGAGTGTCGCTGATGAGGCACGGCATCCCTGGCTGGTACCGGAGCGCCACTTTATCAAGGCGGCAATCAACGCGGGTAAAACAGTTTTGGGAATTTGCCTGGGCGCGCAACTGATTGCACGGGCACTGGGCGCTGCAGTCAGGAAAAACCCTTACCCTGAAATAGGCTGGTTTGAGATCAGGCGATCTGAAGAAGCTGCATTATCCATTCTCGGCCCGGTTCTCCCTGCCACAATTGAGGTGTTTCACTGGCATGGGGATACTTTCGATCTGCCAGACGGGGCCTTGCCCCTGGCTTCCAGTGTAGCCTGCCAGAATCAGGGCTTTATCCTGGATGGCCGCATTATCGGATTCCAGTTCCATCTAGAAACCAGTCTTGCCGCTGCAGGTCGCTTGCTGGAACACTGCGGGGCGGAACTTGTTGATTCTCCGTATGTGCAGACAGCGGATGAAATAAGCTCGAACCCGGCGAAATTTGATAAAATCAACCAGGTCTTGCGCGCTATTTTGTCACAGCTGGCGCAAAGAGTGCTCACTAAATGAATTGCAACGGTCTTGAGGGAGAGACACGGAAGCTCGAACGACTATGGGGGCTCTGGGTTAAACCGTTTAATTTACTCACGCCTTGTCCCGTTGAATTCGGATATCCAAGGGCTGACTCGTGTCCAAATGGATGTCGCGCTGTGGGAAGGCGATGACGATGCCACACTGATTAAATTGTTCATTGATTGCTTCATGTAGTTGTGTTCCCGCGGGTAGTCGATCTTCCTGTGCCCCAACGAAACAGCGCAATTCCAGATTTAGTGTGTTATCGCCGAAGGCGGCGAAGAGGGTGTACGGAGCAGGATCGGATAAGACCAGTGGATTTTCCTCCGCCACCGCGCGCATCAAAGCCATAGCCTGTTGTACGTCGCCGCCATAGGCAATGCCTACCGGTATGCGTAGGCGCGTGGTCTGATCTGAAAGCGACCAGTTAAGCAGCCGGCCAGTGATGAATTCCTTATTAGGTACCAACAACTCCTGACGGTCCCAGGTCCTGATGGTGGTAGCGCGTATGTGTATACGTGTCACTGTGCCGTCGGTGTCGCCTATCGTGACCACGTCGCCCACCCGAATGGGCCGCTCGAATAGAATGATCAGGCCACTGATGAAGTTTGCCACGATTTCCTGCAAGCCAAAGCCGATGCCTACGCCGAGCGCTGCTGCCAGCCACTGGACCTGGGACCAGCTGGCGCCCACCGTACTCAACACCAGCAGTAAGCCCACGGCGGAAATGATATATCGCGCCAGCGTGGTAGACGTGTAACGTACGCCGGAGCTGACGGGGAAGCGCTTCAGTAGCACGATTTCCAGCAGCGCAGGAAAACGCCGCGCAGTGACCACCGTAATAGTGGCGATAAGCAACGCCAATAACAGATCCGCTAGTGTGACCGGAAGCAGGGATTCCTGACCCTCTGCGATCCCCATATAGTGCCACAACGTGACATTTTCGAGACGACCAAAGGCAGGCAGTACGTCCGACCAGATAAACCACAAGCCGAAAATTGCCCCGAACAGGATGGCACTATTCAGCAACTTGAGGCTATCCTGATTGAGCGCAACCAAGTCGACCTCGTCTTCTTCAGATTCAGCTTCGTCATGTGGTGTCGTTGTCGCACCGCCATCCTGGTGGGCGGCAAGTGCGGCCTTGCGGTGTTCCACTGCCGCTTCGAAGCTTAGTTTGCGTCCGGTTATCAGCAGCCAGCGAACAGCCAGCTGGTGAATGACCAGAAAGCCGAGGATCAGCCACAGGGTATCGATCAGGCTACTGGTCAGGGTCATTGCCGTATACAGGAAACCACCGATGGCAAGTACGACGTGCAATAACGGTATCAGAAGTGCCAATACCATCCACAGATAGCGGAAACGGTTCAGCATGCTGTCAGGGTGGCGTTTGAGCTCGGCTTCAAGTACTGGGTTTCGTGGGCCGAGCAGCCGATAGAAGTACCAGGCCAGAGAGGCCATGGCAGCGATAAAGGCGATCCGCCCCAAGGCACCTTCAATCATTGAGCCTTGGTGAATACCGATTACCGCAACCAGTGCTGCTGGCAGAAAGGTCATCATCAGCAGATCGAGTTGCCGGCGTAATGGTTGTAGGCTGGCGTCGTGCCAGCGGAAGTGAGCGCCAGCAAGTCCCTGCGGCAGGCATAGACTACGGAAAGCGCTGAGGTAGAAAAATGCGGGTGAAAGGACCATTAGGCCGTGTGCCAGGGAGGTGGTGAAGTTATCCGCATCCAGTGAATTCGACAGCACCCAGCCCAGGGCCCATGTCAACAGTGGCCATGGTATGGCGATCAACAGGGTCAGTCCCAGCGCTCGCAGTGTGTAGCGAAAGCTGTCGGTACGTGGCTTGTTGATTAATTTGCTGGTTTCCAGCAGCGCACGTTTCATGGCACCCCGCTTGAACAGTAACACGCCGAACAGCGCCAGAATCATTAGCGGGTAAGGCGACGAGATCATCTGTACAAAAAGCGTATTGAGTACATTATACCATTGCTGTGGTGAAAGGATGTTCCGTACCTGCGCCGGCGTGTTTAGCAACAGGGCTATGTTTGGTGACGGTGCGCTGCGTACCCATAACAGACGTTCGGAGAGAAAGGCATCATATCTGCTGACGACATCGGTTAGCTGATGTTGCGCATAGTCGAGTTCACCGAGGGTGCGTAAATAGGCGTTGTTCAGGGTAGCGGTCTTTTGTAGCAGCGTACGCCGATTTTCTGCCAGCACCAGCAAGTCTTCCCGTACATCAGAAATTTCTGTGGTATCCAGGTTTGCGATTAGCCCATCAACATAGCTTTCCAGATCGCTTAACTTGCGCAGTTCCTCGCTGGTCTGGATGCGACTAAAAGTTGTTGCTGCAATCAGTTGTTCATTCCGCTGCGCCTGTTTGAGAATTTTTCGTATATCCGGAAGCTGGCGGCGTTGTTCGAGTAGCACTTGTCCCAGTGCCTGGTTGAGCCCGGCTATATCGAGTTTTTGTTGGGTACGGCGGAAGTCCTTCTCGATGCGCTTGGCCATTTCATTGGCCTGTTGGTCGCCTGAGGAAACCTGTTCCAGGCGCTCGGAGAGTTTGCTCAGCGCTTCGCTGGCCTGGATATTGTGCTTGGCCAGTTCCTGTACGACAGGATGTTTATCAGCAGTTTCGCCGGGTGTTGTCTCCGCTTCAGCAATCACCTGCTCGACTTCAGTACGACGTTGCCTGTTGAGAAAATTTTCCAGCAGTGCGGTGCGTTCAGCGATTCTTTTCACACTTATTCGTGTCGTATCAATCTGATATTTGAGTAGTTCCAGGCGTACAGGTTGGCTGAGCAGTTCCTGATCGATCATGTTGATTTCAGCTGTCAACGCCTGTCTTTGTGCCATCAGGGTCCAGCGGCGGGCCTCGTTTAGTACGGCAGGTTCTTCGCTTGGCTTTGATTTCTTGAGTTCGGCATTGATTTTATCCAGTTGCACGCTGGCCTCGGTTAAGCGTTGACGGGCCTGCTCGGGACGGCCATCTTCTGCGTCAAGCTGATTTTCGAGCGCCTTAAGCTTGGTCTCGACAGCGGTTGCGTTCGCTTTTTCCTTGAGCAGTAACCGCTCAATGTCAGGCAGTTGTACATCAGCCCTAATTTTTAGGGATTCCAGTGTTTGTGGTGCCTGTTTTTCTTTAGCCTGTTTCTGTTGGGCACGAAGCTTCTTAATCTCTTCAGGAGCATTGGCACTTGCCTGCTTATATTCCTTTGTGGATGCCTGGTGCGCATGCATGGATTCCAGGCTGGACAATGTTTTGTGGTAGCGCTTGATGAGGGTTGATTGGGCTACCTCATCGTATTCCGTAGAGGCTTCAATTTCCTTGAGTCGCCCTTCAACAACTTTTTTGGAAATAGCCTGGGAGCCACTGACAGTGGGTGCAGCCGGTTGCGTAGTGGCCAGCGCTGTTGCCGTGATAAGCGCCAGGGATGCAATACAGACGGCCTGAATCAGGTTCCTGATCAGTGGCATATTTTAGTTCTCCGAAAAAACAAGGTGATAATAATCAAAAAATACCTTCTCCTGTTACTAATAGCTAGCCCAATGAATGCTTGAGCTGTACATAAAAGTCAATATATTGACCTTTCGTTACAGGCAACAATTTTCCTCCTTTTTTACGACGACAATGAGGGATCGTAGCCGCTGCTGCTGGCGACACATCATTCCAGCAGCGAAAAAAATTGTAGTGCGGCTATCTTTATAGTATTAAAAATCAAGTTGATAGAGATTTTATTGATGGTTTCAGGGCTTGCAGGTGAAACTCTTTGCGAGCTTCCTGCTACGAAAAAGCGTGGTGCCTCCCGTGTTGTGAGGCATGAAGGTATGACTGGCACTAAAATTGCTTTAACCGTTTGCAGGATCCTCTAATAAACGGAAAGATACCATGTATTGCAAATATTTTGGTTTGCATTCCCATCCATTTAAGATTACCCCGGATACCCGGAAGTTTTTCAGTGGTGCATCCCGAGGCGCTATCCTGGATGCCTTAAAATATTCGATCCTGTCTGGTGAGGGTATCGTGAAAATGGTCGGAGAGGTCGGCAGTGGTAAGACCATGCTGTGTCGTACGCTGATTCACACCCTGCCGCTGTCAGTAGAAATTGCCTATCTTGCCAATCCCAGCCTATCACGCATCGAGGTATTGCGCGCTATCAGTCAGGAGCTCGGTCTGGTTAATGTTTCGAATACGTCTGACCGCCTCGATCTGCTGAATAATCTCCAGCATCACCTCATCAGACTGCATGGTAAGGGCTGCCGGGTAGTGATCATCGTAGAAGAAGCGCAGGGTATGCCGTTTGAGACCCTGGAGGAACTATGTTTTTTGTCCAATCTTGAAACCCGTAATGAAAAGCTCCTCCAGATCCTGCTCATCGGCCAGCCGGAACTGGACGCGCGGCTGGCCAAGTCTGGAATTCGTCAGTTGAAGGACCGGATTACCCAAAATTTCTCCCTGCCACAACTGAGTGCAGATGAGGTCACCGACTATATACAGTTCCGCTTACATGCAGTGGGTTGCCCACGTGTTGACCTGTTCAGTGCACCGGCTCTGCGCATGCTGGCCTCCCATAGTAAAGGTTTAATACGCCGTCTCCATATAATAGCGGACAAGTCACTGTTGGCGGCCTATGCCGATGGTGCAATGTGCATCACTAGAGCACATGTCAGGCGTGCAATTTTTGACAGTGAGTATGCCAGTAACGGCAAGTCTGCAATGAAGCGTTTTCTACCCGCCGGTGTAGGGCTGATGTTTGCTTTGGTGGGACTGGTCAGCTATGCCTTTACACCCGCACTTAAGCAAGGCGGGAAAATATCTACACTTGCGCCATCAGTACAGGAGTATCGGGAGGGTTTTCCGTCAGCCCTTTTAGCCGTTGTCCCCGCGCAACAAAACACCATCGCAGTACATTTAGGTGAACGAATTGCAGAAACTCGTAAGTGGCTTCAATCTCAAGGCAAGGGCTTCACGATCCAGGTGATGCTGATGAATAATCTGGAGCTGGCGCCTCTGGAGCGCCTGTTACAGCACACGGCATTGGAACAAATGAAGCAACTCTATATCTATCGCACCCGGGTGGGGGGGAGTGAGCGCTGGAGCGTCGTGTTTGGCAGCTATCCCGGCTATGGTGCAGCCCAAGTTGCTCTGAAGGAGATACCGGCACAGTTTCAGGTTTATCAGCCGTTCATCAGATCATTGAGCAGTATCAGGAGCGAGACTGCGCAAGTATTGGCCAGTACCCCCGGAGAGGACCCGTGACCAAGAGAGTAAAAGAAATACCGCGCCGGGCACTGATCATTGTCCTGCTATCTATGCTGGGTGCCTGTGCTTCGATGTCAGAACCGATATCCCGGGAAGGGCACCTGCAGGCAGCGCCTGCAGGTGCCCGATTAATACCGGCGCCGGTGAACGACAACCCGATATTATCACCGCCACAGCCCGTTCCGGAGATTGAAACTTTCAATATTTCGGTCACTGACGTCCCTGTGCAGGAACTGCTATTCAGCCTGTCCCGGGATGCAAAACTGAACGTGGATATCCATCCCGGTGTGCAAGGACGGGTGACGCTTAATGTGGTGGAACAAACCTTTCCACAGATTCTTAAGCGAATTAGTAATCAGGTGGATTTGAGTTATGTGCTTGATGGTCCTAATCTGATAATCGCGCCTGACCTGCCCTACCTGCAAAGCTACCGTGTGGACTATGTCAATATGTCCCGCGACAATATCAGCTCCGTCAATGTCGCCACCCAGATTGCAACGACCGGTGCTGCTGCTGTTGCAAACACTGCAGGCGGTTCAAGTAGCAATATCAGCAGTGGTGGAAACAATAATTCACTGACCCGGGTCTCTAGCATCTCAAATAATCGATTCTGGGAAACTTTACGACAAAATATTCAAGCCATTCTTGGAGAAGATCGTGATTCTGATAAATCTTCATCGGTCATAGTCAATGCCGAGAGCAGTCTTTTGACTGTGCGCGCCAATTCACGCCAGCAAGATCAAATTCAGCGTTATCTCGATCAAGTACTGGTCAATGCACAGCGCCAGGTACTGATTGAAGCTACCGTGGTTGAGGTGGAACTCAACGATGACTATCAGCTGGGTGTCGACTGGTCACTGTTGACTGACGGGAAGGATGGCCTCTCTTTTACGCAGTCATTACTGGGCGCCAATTTGACCGATCCACCCTTTTCGCTGCTTGAGTTTACCAATATCGATGGGAAGTACGGAGATATCAGCGCGGCCGTTCGATCGCTGCAGGTATTTGGTGACGTCAAGGTTTTATCCAGTCCAAAAATTATGGCCATCAACAATCAGACCGCCTTGCTTTCGACAATCTGGTCTATTTTACGCTAGAGGCGGACACCGTCAGCGGCCAGACCCTGGTCACGACGAGTTTTACCAGTACTGTGCATACGGTGCCGGTAGGTTTTGTGATGAGTGTGACGCCCCAGATCAGCGAGGAGGAAATGGTCATCCTCAACGTGAGGCCGACCATCTCGCGCGTAATCGGCTTTGTCAATGATCCCAACCCGGCACTGGCGGATGCCAATGTGATAAGCCGGATACCGCAGATCCAGGTACGGGAGATGGAATCTGTCCTGCGCGTGAACAACGGCCAGACGGCTGTGCTAGGTGGTCTTATTCAGGATAGTGTCGATTTGAACGATAGCGGTATTCCTTATCTAATGCGGATTCCCGGTTTAGGCAAGTTATTTACCTATACCCATAATACGACCAAAAAATCAGAACTGGTCATTTTTTTGCGTCCACGCGTTACACATAATGCAAGTATTGATACCGATCTGTCTGACTATCGACGATATTTGCCCCAGGTGCAGTCTGCGGTTGGGTCTACTGATAAGCCGGCGTTAGAAAAAAAACACGGAGCTGATTCATGAGCCTGTTGATGGATGCACTGAAACAGGCAGAGCAGAACAAGGTCAAGGTCAAGGATAGGCAGTCCACTACAGAACCAATATCCGGCCCCAAGCCTGAACAGGCCGCTCATCAGGAGGCGCCAGATTTTCCAGATATTGGCACATCCGGGGATCCACCATCAGAAACGATGGTGTCTGCTTCTGATGACGTTATACCAGTGCATGATCACAATACCGACGAATCATTCGAGGTAGAGCTACGCATTTCGGAAACTGAAAATACGGATAGTGAAATCACCGAAGGCGTCTCGCCCATCGTACAGGCATTGGCTGAAGATATTGTGGAGGAGCCGTTAGCAGCAGAACTGGATTTTTCAGAAATTGAAGCAACCATCACTGCGGATAGTCGGATAGCCGAGTCTGATCTGCAAGTCGTGGATGCGGCGTCGGTCGATACCATAAATTTATTACAGGCAAGTGATCAATCCGCGAGTAACGAGCAGCTGAAAATAGCCGCACTATCCGGGGATGGTAAGGCCGTTACAGCAACGCCTGCGTTGTCTATATATGAGCCAAGGGAGGCATTAACGTCGGGCAGGGAAAGCCAGCCATTTCGGGAACCCGTCACTGCTGATTCTGGCCGGGTGCATCCTGCGGATTTCCAGCTCGATATTAACACGCCCGCAGATGCGGCAAAAATTCTCGCAGCAAGTCGCAAGCGTGAGGGTGTTGCCCGAAAACGCCAGTTCCTGATGCTCGGCATTTTGGTAGCCACCATCCTGATATTGATTGTCGGCTATTATTTCTGGGTGCGTGCGCTCAATTGCCCGGGACTTTTGGTCAGTCGGAGCCCCTTGATACGGAGCAAGAGGGCCAGATGGATGCAACAAATAGTGAGGTCATACTCGCAACCAATATGTCGCCACGGTCAAACAGCTCGGACAAGGCCATGCTACCTGTACAGGCTGCCGCACTACCACAGATTAAAACGGTAAAAAAACCGCAAAATAAGCCAGTAAACAGAGTGACCAGGACACCTGTGAAGAAACCGGAATCCCCCTCGCCCCAGCGGCGTACAGATTCTCCCTCTATCTACCAGTTGTTGTCTACGGCCTATCAGGCCTATCAGGGAAACAGAATACTGGATGCAAGGCATTATTATCAGCAGGTGCTGACAAGACAGCCCCGCAACCGTGATGCTCTACTTGGACTAGCTGCCGTTGCTGTTCGCCAAGGATATAATGATGAGGCGCAATCCCTGTATCGACGTCAGCTGGAACTTGATCCCAAGGATGGCACTGCACAAACTGGACTGCTAAACCTGTTGTCTACAGGTGATTCAGGCGCCAATGAATCGCTGATTAAGCAGATGCTGCGCAAGCATGGTGAAACGGCTTATCTCCGTTTTGCACTGGGTAATGCCTATGCCGCACAGTTGCGCTGGGAGGAGGCTCAGCGGTCCTATTTCCGTGCCTACAGTGCCGCACCGCAAAATGCCAATTATTTATTTAATCTTGCCGTGAGTCTGGATCATCTCCATCAAGACCGGATGGCGCTGCAATACTATCAGTGGGCCATCGATATGGCCGCCGGTCAGGTTGCGAAGTTTGATATTGAAGCGGCGCGGCAACGTATTCGTATATTATCCGCCAGTGTTTCTGCGGGGCAGCCATGAGCGCAGTGCCACGTCCACGCCGCATTGGCGATATCCTGGTTGAAAAGGGCATTTTGACCCAGGACCAGTTACGGGTTGCGCTAACTGAGCAGAAAAAGCGAGGCCACAAGCTGGGCCAGGTGATTGTCGCTCTGGGCTTTACCACAGAAGCTACCATGCGTGATGTGTTGGGTGAGGCCTTAGGACAAGAATCAGTTGATCTGAGCAAAGTGGTGCTGGATAGCGAGCTGCTCAAACTTATTCCCAGGGATGTTGCACGTCGCTACCGCTTGCTACCCTTGTCCCTGGATAGTGCTAACAGGCGACTTACCGTTGCCATGGCAGATACTTTTAATGTCGTCGCTATTGATCAGCTGGCTGCTTTGCTTGGTGAGGGTATTCATATTTTACCGGTACTGGCAGGAGAATCTGAAATTGAAAATGCGATAAATCAATTTTATGGTTTTGAGCTTTCCGTCGATGGCATCCTGCAAGAAATAGAAACGGGTGAGGTCGATTACAACACTCTCCAGAGCGACAGTGACGAATACAGTCAGCCAATGGTGCGCCTGGTGGATGCTCTACTTGCCGATGCGGTCAAGCGTGGTGCATCGGATATCCATTTTGAACCCGAGGCAGGGTTTTTACGTGTGCGCTATCGAATCGACGGTGTCCTACGACAGGTGCGCAGTCTGCATAGTAATTACTGGTCGGCAATAGCCGTACGTCTCAAGGTGATCTCGGGAATGAATATTGCGGAAACCCGTGCCCCCCAGGATGGTCATATTTCTTTAACCCTGTTTGGACGTCCTATAGATTTCCGTGTCTCGGCGCAACCGACTACTCACGGCGAGAATATCGTGTTGCGCATCCTTGATCGCCAGAAGGGGATAGTGGCGCTGGATGAACTGGGGTTGCAGGACGAGGCTTTGATTGCTCTGAAGCTCATGCTGGCACGACCTGAGGGAGTGCTTTTGGTAACCGGGCCCACCGGGAGCGGTAAGACGACCACTCTGTATTCGATGTTGAATTATATCAACAGCGAGGCGATCAATATCATGACCCTGGAGGATCCGGTTGAATATCCTATGGCCATGATTCGTCAGACCTCTGTAAATCAACAGGTCAAGCTGGATTTTGCCAGCGGTATCCGTTCCATGTTGAGACAGGACCCGGATGTCATCCTGGTGGGGGAGATCCGTGACGAGGACACCGCCGATATGACGTTACGGGCTGCTATGACCGGGCATCAGGTCTTTTCTACGGTACATACCAACTCTGCAATTGGCGCCATACCCCGCTTGCTGGATCTTGGCATTGTCCCCGATATTCTGGCAGGAAATATTATCGGTATTATAGGCCAACGCCTGATTCGGAAACTCTGCCCGGATTGCAAGAAGAAATCCAGCCCCAATGAAATGGAGCGTAAGCTGCTTGGCCTTGATGCCAGCGAGCTTGTTGTGATTTACCGCGCATGCGGTTGTGAGCATTGTGATCATATGGGTTATCGCGGGCGCATGACTGTCATGGAGCTGTTGTGGATAGACAGTGAGCTTGATGAATTGGTGGCGCGGCGTGCAACGCGCAGAGAGATTACCGAGGTAGCCATAAGCAAGGGATTTTGTCCGCTTGCCGAGGACAGTGTGCGGCGTATTCTTGATGGCTCTACGACACTCGAAGAAGTCTCACGAGTCATTGATCTCACGGCACGCATTCACTGATGAGCATATTTCAGTACAAGGCGATTGATGCCAGGGGTAAATCTGTCGTCGGGCACATCGATGCAAACAATGATGCAGACCTGGAACAGCGTCTAAAGTGCATGGGGTTGGACATCATCAGCCATCGTCCGGCACGGCAGCGCCGTGGCGGATTCAGGCATGGAAGCGTGGGGCGGCCTGAGCTGATTACCTTTTGTTTCCATCTCGAGCAGTTAATTCGGGCAGGTGTTCCTATGCTGGAAGGCCTGGTGGATTTGCGAGACAGCGTGACCAACCAGCAGTTTCGCGAGACTATCGCAGCATTGATCACGGATATCGAGGGTGGAAAAACGCTCTCCCAGGCTATGGAGCGTTTTCCCCGCGTTTTTAACCATGTATTTATTCACCTGGTCAGAGCCGGGGAGCTAAGCGGCGCGCTACCAAAAATTCTTGCTGAACTGACGGAAACATTGAAATGGCAAGATGAGTTAGTGTCACACACCAAAAAGGTCGTGATGTATCCCGCTTTTGTGGCTATTGTCGTCCTGAGCGTTATTTTTTTTCTGATGACTTATCTGGTACCACAGCTGGTTTCATTTATCCAGAATATGGGGAATGAATTACCGGCTCATACCCGGGCCCTAATTTACATCTCTGATATTTTCACTAGCTTCTGGCATCTGATTCTTGCCACGCCTGTTGTAGTTGTCGCTTTGATTAAATATCTGAAGCGTGTTAATCCATCAGTTCACTATTGGACAGACGATCTCAAATTGCATTTGTGGTTTGTCGGGCCCATTCTGCGAAAAATAATATTGGCGCGCTTCGCCAATAATTTTGCCTTAATGTATTCCACGGGCATTCCAATCATTGAGTGCATCAAGATTAGCGAAACCCTTGTCGATAATAAAGTCATCGAAGGTGCCCTGGAGCGGGCTCGACTCCAGATCGGGGATGGCATTGGATTGAGCGCCAGCTTTGAGGCAGCCGAGCTGTTTCCCACTCTAATCATACGTATGATTAGAGTGGGTGAGAATACCGGTGCCCTGGATAGTTCATTATCCAATGTCAGCTATTTTTATAATCGCGAGATAAAAGATTCAATCGAACGGGTACAAAAGTTGATAGAGCCTGCACTGACAGTTGTGTTGGGCGCATTGCTTGGCTGGCTGATGATATCCGTGCTGGGACCTATCTACGATATTATCGGAAATATTGGGATGTAAAAACGTGGCAAAGCTAATTCTAAATTTAACTGGCTTTGGTTTGACGGTATATGAAAAAGTCGGCCACGACATACATGAAATCGGTACGTTTCAGGCCGATGATGAAGGTGTGGGCGCTTTCGCTGCATATCTGAGTGTGGTCGGTCAGATTCCCGTAGTCATTCTGACCGATCTAATAGAAGAAGAATTTCGGGTAGAATCAATCCCCCATATTATGGGACGCGACCGTATCGCGCTACATAAACGCCATTCCTCTCGTCTGTTTCATACTACAACCTACCGTCATAGCCGGGTACTGGAACGCTTAAAGGAAAATAGGCGTGATGACAATGTACTTTTCAGCGCGCTCGGCAACCCAGGTATCGTCGACCAATGGATGGAATGCCTACAGTCCCATAATATGCCGTTGGTGGGGATCCATTCTGTACCGCTATTGAGTGAAAGGCTTGCCAGTACTCTCGGCTTTAATAAAACCAAGGTGTTGCTGCTGACACTAAATAAAAATAGCGGGCTGCGGCAATCCTATCTTGAAAATGGCCGACTGAAATTCAGTCGCCTGTCTCCGGTGCAGGCACCGGATTCGGAGCAACATGCCCGGTTCGTTGGCGACGAAATCAGTAAGACAAAACGCTATCTAGGTTCATTGCATTTCCTGACGCCGGAAGAGAAGCTGGATGTCTGCTTGATCAGCGGGGGCCGTTACCTGGAAAATCTGGAAACGCAACTTGCTGAACGCAACGCGGAATATTATCAGCTTAAACGTATCGATGATATCGCGAAAAAGCTAGGGCAGAAAGATTCCAATGATGAAGCTTTTTGCGACCGGATTTTCATATATTTGATAGAGAAATCCTCGCGCCCTAATTGTTATGCCCAGCCTCACCATCAGCGCCATTTCATTACACATAGAATTCGCAAAGGGTTACAGTCCGCCGGGGTTGCCCTAATTGTTGGCACACTGTTGTGGAGCGGGGTCAATATCAGCGATGGCATGATCTACCGGCAGCAGGCTAATCAGGCGGCTCATCTTGCCGAACAGGCTCAGGACCGTTACAGCACGGTTGTCAACCGTTTACCGGATATCCCGGTTGCTGCAGAGGATATTTCTGCAGCGATCAGGCTAGCTGATTTTATTCATGCCCAGCGCATGCAGCTGCGGCCACTGCTGTTAAAGATAAGTCATGGTTTGGGCAAGTATTCAAATTTTCAGCTTAATGAAATTGCCTGGTATAACGATTCTGAAACAGATAACAGTGTGAGCACTGTAGATGACATGGAGATCGATCAGGAAGATTTCAACTTACCTGACTCAGCAGATCATC
This sequence comes from Gammaproteobacteria bacterium, assembly GCA_003230085.1. Taxonomy (GTDB): domain Bacteria; phylum Pseudomonadota; class Gammaproteobacteria; order SZUA-140; family SZUA-140; genus SZUA-140. The sequence continues at coordinate 1,501 of QIGV01000070.1, read as the reverse complement.
AGCAGGAACGGTTTCAGCGTGCTGTCATTAAAGGCGAAATTTCTCCATTTGACGGCAACTATTTGCGTGCTCACAGTAATATTGAAGCATTTACAGATGTCCTGCGTAGACAGCCGGGCGTTGCTGCAGTAAAAATTTTGACTCTGCCTCTCAACGTCAAGCAGAACGCCGCAGTCGAGGGCCATTTCGGTAGCCAACAAAATCTGGAGAATGCGAAATTCAGCGTAAGTATCAGGATGAGGAATAATAGTGAAAAAGTCCTTTGAACTAGATTTCTACGCTTTGCGTAAACCACTGTTATTCAGTGTCACGCTGCTCATCACCGGAATTGCACTGGTCTTTGGTAGTGTGCAATTTCGCAACAGCATGTCTACAGATAAACATCATCAGGAAGAAAATCTTCAGGAGCTGGTCAACGACTATCAAGCGCTCATAAATTCAGAGCGTATTATTGAAACACTCTACGGTCGTTATAAAATACTAAAAAAGACAGGGTTTATCGGCACAGAACCACGATTACAGTGGCTGGAGTCACTGCGCCGCACGGGTGAAAATAGCGGTGTCATTGCGATGCAATACCACCTTCACGCGCAACGTCCCTACTCTCAGCGGCCGCTGATAGATGGTGGGGATTATCAGCTATATGCCAGCACCATGGATCTGCAGGTGGACGTATTACACGAAGGCCATTTACTGGAATTCCTTGACCGCCTCTATGACGCCGGGGTTGGCGTTCTCGACATTCGGGGTTGTACGATACAGCGTCTGGGGAGCGACGGTGTACAGCCCAACGAGGCAAATGTGAGGGCGGACTGCAAGTTGTCCTGGTACACCATTCGCCAGGATGTGGGCGGATCACCGGGTGAGGAGTTCATGTGAGCAGGCACTCAGCAAGATTTACAGCAACAGGTATTCTGCGCTGTTTTCATCAGGTGGTTGGTATACTGCTGGTTAGTATTATCATATTACCGGTGCCGATCTATGCCGCATCGCCCCAAGGATTGGAGCGATTATTTACTACGTCGGAGCAGCGTGCCCGGCTGGATATGCTACGCCGCCAGAACGGCGACGTGAGGCAACGAGAAACATCATCCACAGCTGCCGTTAGTACATCCCACTTGAAAATTAACGGTATTGTTACGGGTAGTGATGGGCGCCGAGTGCTATGGGTGAATGGCAAGGCAAGTGCGTCAGGAGATGCCAGAGTTTCGGCCGGGACCAGGGCCCGTCTGGCTGAAAATGGCTGGGTGATGGTACAGCGCAAGGATCAGCGTAATTCTATCTTGTTGAAGGCGGGACAGGTTCTGGATCTCGACAGTGGTAGGGTTCATGAATACTACGAGAAGCCGGATAGCAGTCGCTCAGAGACGGATGATGCCAGGTAGCCAGGGCCACTTTCTAACCATGCCGCAACGACAACGTGGTGTTGTTATCGTGGTGATGATGACGATCATTATTCTGGCTTCCACTATGCTGTTGGTTAGCCGATTGAACAATACAT
>QIGV01000048.1 GCA_003230085.1 Gammaproteobacteria bacterium | reverse complement strand
TCATTGATGTCAGTAAGCTTAATGCAAATGGCAAGGTTATCTTCGGTGCGACAGTAGATTTAGTCAATGAGGAGACCGGAGATGAAGTGACCTATCAAATTGTTGGTAGTGATGAGGCCAACGTCAAGGAAAAACGGATTTCAATCAGTTCACCCATAGCCCGCGCCTTGATAGGCCGCGAGGAGGGGGATATTGCGACGGTCAATGCTCCCGGTGGTGTTCAGGAATATGAGATTATTTCTATCAGGTATGCCTGACTGGAGGGCTTTGAGACCAGGTTTATTGAGGTGCATGAAGCATGCTTATCGTCATCAGGTCGGTAGCTGTATCCTGGGCTTGTCTGCTGGCTGGTAAAGTACTGCGATCCGCCCAATATTTTGCACCCACTGGCAGCCTGTCTTTTGGCAGATGATTTCTGATTGCCTCTTTCGTATATCACTATTATCAAACCCCAGTTTGATTTTAATTAATTCATGATGGGCAAGGCTGCGTTTAATCTCTTCTAAAACGGCAGTTGTTAATCCTGACTTGCCGGTCACCACTACAGGCTTGAGGGGATGGGCGAGTGAGCGTAAAAATTTGCGTTGTCCTGATGTCAGTGAATTCATGGCAAGTGATACTCGGGCAATATTGAAGCCGTGCATCATACCTGAAAATCGGGGACTATGAGAATGGAATGTTGGTTTGAAATGACGCTTGTTGCGACGACATGTTTAGCCTTTTATAGCGTAGTCAACTGAGAAATCCGGGACTTTGGGTAAACACCATAAAAGTCGTCAATGGCTGGCCGAACATCATAGCGACAGCTATGTCAAAATGGCCCAGGAAGCCGGATATCGTTCTCGCGCCGCATATAAACTACTTGAAATCAATACTCGAGATCAGATATTCCACCCAGGAATGACAGTCATTGACTTGGGCGCTGCGCCTGGGGGGTGGTCACAGGTAGCCACAAAATTAGTAGGTCATCAGGGGCGCGTGCTTGCCCTCGATATTTTGCCTATGTCACCATTAGCAGGGGTGGAGTTTATACAGGGTGATTTCCGTGATCAGGCGATATATGAAAAAATCTTGCTCGCGGTGAAAAATAAACCTATTGATCTTGTTATTTCGGATATGGCACCCAATATTAGTGGTATCAGGGCAGTCGATCAGCCAAGATCAATGTATTTGGTGGAATTAGCTATAGAATTGGCAGATGCTGTCGTTTGTACAGGCGGCGATTTACTGATAAAAGTTTTCCAGGGAACAGGCTTTCAGGAGTTGGTGAAGGGATTGAGGCTCAAGTACAGCAAGGTTGTGGTGCGTAAACCAAAAGCGTCCCGTTCACGCTCAAGAGAGGTGTACCTGATGGCCAGGGGATTTCAGGGCGCAAAACAACAACCTTGATAGGATATATGGCATAATGGACGACGTGTCGGCACGAATGTGCGCTTACCTATGCCGCTGGAAAACTGTAAATAGGGCCGATGATATCGAGAATGGGATAGAGCTGGATATTTGAATATTGAAAATAGCAACGCATCATCTGAATTGAGATAGAGGACAGAAATTTGAACGACATGGTGAAAAATATCGTTTTGTGGGTCGTAATCGCGGTCGTATTGATCTCGGTTTTCAACAATTTTAGCCCGCCACCAAGTGCCTCTCGGCAGCTCTCCTATTCAGAATTCGTTGATGCGGTGAATAACGGTGATGTCAAAGAAGTCATGATTGACGGGCGGAGCATCCATGGCACTACTCAAGGTGGTGATGTGTTTTCAACCTACAGTCCGGGTGATCCCGGCCTGGTTGGCGACTTGCTGGATCAGAGAGTGGTGATACGCGCGCGACCGCAGGAGCAACAAGGCTTTCTGACGCAGATATTTATTTCCTGGTTCCCGATGTTATTGCTCATTGCGGTGTGGATTTTCTTCATGCGCCAGATGCAAGGTGGTGGTGGCGGTCGCGGTGCCATGTCTTTTGGTCGCAGTAAGGCACGCATGTTGGGCGAGGATCAGGTTAAAACCACCTTCAAAGATGTGGCGGGTGTCGAAGAGGCCAAGGAGGAAGTGGGCGAGCTAGTCGAATTCCTGCGCGAACCCGGTAAATTCCAGAAACTGGGTGGCAAGATTCCCAGCGGCGTATTGATGGTGGGGGCACCAGGCACAGGTAAGACCCTGTTGGCCAAGGCCATTGCGGGTGAGGCCAAGGTGCCGTTTTTTACCATCTCTGGTTCTGATTTCGTGGAAATGTTTGTCGGTGTCGGCGCTGCCCGTGTGCGTGACATGTTCGAGCAGGCCAAAAAACATGCGCCTTGTATTATTTTTATCGATGAAATTGATGCGGTAGGACGTCACCGTGGCGCCGGATTGGGTGGTGGTCATGATGAACGGGAACAGACGCTCAATCAGTTACTGGTGGAGATGGACGGTTTTGAGGGCAACGAAGGTGTGATCGTGATCGCAGCGACCAACAGGCCGGATGTACTCGATCCGGCATTGCTGCGGCCGGGCCGCTTTGACCGCCAAGTGGTGGTGCCTCTGCCTGACATCCGGGGGCGCGAGCAGATTCTTAAGGTCCATATGCGCAAGGTACCCATAGCGGACGATGTGGAGCCTGGCATCATCGCCCGGGGTACACCAGGGTTTTCAGGCGCCGACCTGGCGAACCTGATCAATGAGGCTGCATTGTTCGCGGCCCGCGCCAGCAAGCGGGTCGTCGAGATGGAAGAGTTTGAGAAGGCCAAGGACAAGATCATGATGGGCGCCGAGCGCCGTTCCATGGTGATGAGTGAGGAAGACAAGCGCCTGACTGCCTACCACGAATCCGGCCACGCCATCGTTGGCCGCGTGGTGCCCGCTCATGATCCGGTTCACAAGGTGACCATCATCCCCCGTGGTCGAGCCCTGGGTGTGACCATGTTTCTCCCGGAGGAGGACCGCTACAGCTACAGTAAGCAACGTCTGGAAAGTCAGATATCCAGCATGTTTGGTGGACGGGTTGCTGAAGAACTGATTTTTGGTCCCGAGGCAGTTACAACAGGCGCGTCCAATGATATCCAGCGGGCGACAGAAATAGCCCGTAATATGGTCACGAAATGGGGGCTTTCCGAAAAACTTGGTCCGCTGACCTATAGTGAAGAAGAAGGCGAGGTGTTTCTAGGACGTTCTGTGACCCAGCATAAATCTGTTTCGGATATCACTTCCCATGTGATTGATGAAGAAATCAGGGCCCTTATTGACCGGAATTATGAGAGGGCTGAAAAAATCCTCACGGAGAATAAAGATAAACTGCATAAGATGGCTGAGGCCCTGATGACATTTGAGACCATTGACAGCCATCAGATCGATGACATCATGGCTGGCAAGGAGCCTCGTCCTCCCCGCGATTGGGGAAAGCATGAAGATCCCAAGTCCGGCGGCTCCAGCGGTGACGCCGCAACCAGCGACGAGAAGGACAAGAAAAAAGATGCCAAGATTGGTGGTGCCGCAAGTCAACACTAATCTGAGGGATCGATCACACTGAGTCCATGATCTACTCGCTGCGGAATAATGGCGGCGTAGGGGAGAGTAACAATGGCTTGTTTGCTGGAGTGCAGTGCCAGGACACTGGATTTGAGCCAACCCCAGGTCATGGGCATCCTCAATATTACCCCCGATTCTTTTTCTGACGGGGGCATTAATTCTGATCCTGTTAGTGCACTGACCCGTGCTCGCCAGATGACGGCGGAAGGTGCGGCAATCATAGATGTGGGTGGGGAATCTACCCGCCCCGGTGCCACGCCTGTTTCTGTCGATGAGGAATTGAGCCGGGTCATTCCTGTGATCGAGCTGATTAGCAAAGAAGTGGAAGTTCCCATCTCAATAGACACATCCAAACCGGAAGTGATGAAAATGGCGGTCGGTGCCGGCGCCGGCATGATCAACGATGTCAGGTCTTTACAGCAGGAAGGCGCACTTGATATGGCGCTAAAACTGGGGGTCCCCGTATGCTTGATGCATATGCAGGGAGAGCCACCAAGTATGCAACGAAACCATGCATACGAACGTGTGTTAGTGGAAGTGCTGGATTTTCTGGCAACTCGGGTGGCAGCATGCGTTGAGATCGGTATCGACAAGAGCCGGCTGTTAATTGACCCAGGTTTTGGTTTTGGCAAAAGCCTGGCCCACAATTTGCTTTTGTTACATGGGCTGGACCGTTTCTTGACATTAAAATTACCCGTGGTTGCAGGTCTATCCAGAAAGTCCATGATCGGTGCAATACTGGGTGAAGAGATTGATGCGCGTCTGTATGGCAGTATTGCCCTGGCAACAATCGCAGTATGGCAGGGCGCATCGCTAATACGTGCCCACGACGTTAAGGCGACCGTCGACGCTATCCGTACTTGTTGGGCAGTGAGTCGGGCATAGAAAAAGTAGAGATTAGCAGTTGGATAAAAAACAAAAAAAACGCTATTTTGGGACGGATGGTATCCGGGGACTTGTCGGCCAGGAGCCCATCACCCCGGAGTTCATGCTCAAACTGGGTTGGGCAGTCGGCCGGGTGCTGGCTTCCGAAAGCCACAGCCGCGTTCTGATCGGTAAGGACACCCGAATCTCCGGTTATATGTTTGAATCGGCCCTTCAGGCCGGCTTATCAGCGGCAGGCGCTGACATTTTATTACTGGGGCCAATGCCGACGCCAGCCATTGCCTATTTAACCCGCACGTTACGTGCGTCGGCGGGTATAGTGATCAGCGCATCGCATAATCCTTACTATGACAATGGCATCAAGTTTTTTTCACCCAAAGGGACCAAGCTGCTGGATAAATGCGAGCTGGAGATCGAAGCCATGCTGGGCAAACGGCTAGAGACACAGGATTCGGACAGACTGGGCAAAGCCGAGCGCGTGCGAGATGCGGCCGGCAGGTATATTGAATTTTGTAAGAGTACCATCCCTTCCAGTATTACCTTGAGTCATCTGAAGATTGTCGTCGATTGTGCCCATGGTGCAACCTACCACGTTGCGCCCAATGTTTTTTCAGAATTGGGCGCTGAAGTCATTGCAATCGGCGTAGACCCTGACGGCATGAATATCAATTTAGATTGCGGCGCAACCCACTTGCAGGCCTTACAGACGGCCGTAACTGATCATCATGCCGACTTGGGGATTGCATTGGATGGCGATGGTGATCGCGTGATCATGGTTGATCACCTGGGCGACATTGTCGATGGTGACGAGCTGCTTTATATTATTGCACGCTCACGTCAGCAAGGTGATGCTAAGAAGCTGGCTGTCGTTGGGACAGTAATGAGTAACCTTGGACTTGAGCATGCTTTGAGCGAGATAGGCATCACTTTGCATCGCAGTGCGGTGGGTGATCGCTTCGTCCTGGAAAAGTTGACAGAGCATGGCTGTATCCTGGGCGGTGAATCGTCAGGGCATATCATCTGTCTTGACCGCACAACAACTGGCGACGGCATCATTGCTGCGTTACAGGTACTGGCAGCAATGGTCAAAACAGGCTATTCATTACAGACGCTCAAGTCTGGTATGCAAAAATATCCGCAATGTATGATCAATGTTCCCTTGGCGCATGGTTTCGATGTTGATGCTTGCGTCGAAATAAAATCCGCCATTCGAGATGCTGAAGAGGGTATGGCTGATCAGGGGCGGGTATTGCTGCGAGCCTCTGGCACCGAGCCCGTCATCAGGGTGATGGTTGAGGGTGTAGATGCTGGGCGGGTACAGGCCTTGGCGCGCCAGCTTGCTGATGTCGTCACGCAACAGCAACCGGAAAAACAGGCGTGCGGATAAACAAGGTCTTTAGGGTGCTCTCTCGAGTTCATTAGGCATGCTGAATAAATGACGTTTTATCGCTCCAGAGGAACTTTTAGCATAAGGGCAGGATCAACCCAGTCTTAAATTGGCAGCCCAGCTATTTCCGCCTATACATTGATTTTTTAAGTCGGTAACGTTAATATTCTGCCTCTTTTTGACACTTGAGGTGATTGTGATGCGACGGCCCATTGTAGCCGGAAACTGGAAAATGCACGGTTCCAGAACAACTGCCAGCGAATTGCTGGCTGGAATCAAAGAAGGTGTGGATTCAGTCCGTAATGTGGGAGTTGTTATCTGCCCACCATATGTCTATCTGGATCAGGTGGCCTCTCTGTTAAAAGGAACTCCTATTTCAATTGGTGCCCAGAATTTATGTCAGGTGACTGGGCATGGCGCATATACCGGTGAAATCTCTGGCCAGATGCTGCGGGATCTCGGCTGTCAGCATGTTATTGTCGGCCATTCTGAGCGACGTAACATCTATGGTGAAAGTGATGCCCTGGTAGCGGAGAAATCAATAGCTGCCCATCATGCTGATCTGACACCAATTATTTGTGTCGGTGAATTGCTGGAAGAAAGAGAGCAAGGTGATACTGAAAAGGTTGTGGGGCGCCAGCTGGACGCATTGCTAAGTACAGCAGAAGGTATTGAGGCACTGCGTCACTCGATTGTTGCCTATGAGCCGGTATGGGCCATCGGTACAGGTAAAACTGCTACACCTGAACAAGCACAGGATGTGCACGCCTTCATCAGGGGGCGACTGGCTCAGATTGATCAGGTACTGGCTGAAAAGGTTTGTATACTCTACGGTGGCAGTGTCAAACCGGGTAATGCAGTTGAGCTATTTGGTATGAAGGATATCGATGGTGGGCTGATAGGCGGGGCATCCCTCAATACTGATGATTTTCTGGCGATCTGCCGCGCGGCAGAATAATATGGTGAAATTGCTATGCTGACAATAATACTGTTTGTTCATGTGCTGGTAGCGGTGACCCTGATTGGGCTGATCCTGATACAGCGTGGTAAGGGTGCTGATATCGGCGCTGCCTTTGGTAGTGGTGCTTCTCAAACTGTATTTGGAAGCCAGGGTTCAGCCTCATTCCTCACTCGAACCACTGCAGTACTGGCAACGGTGTTTTTTTTAACCAGCCTGTCATTGGCTTATTTGTATTCCCATCGTGTCGAGAGAGTAGGTGTTACAGATTTCGTTGAGCAGCCAGTAACGGTGCTCTCAGAAGAGCCTGTAGGCACTCAGAAAGCAGGCGATAAAGATATACCTTTAGATGTACCTATTGCACCTGAAGGTACGCCGGATTCAGATACGAATCAACAATAGCAATAAAACAAAGAGAGTCTGCTGTCTGCGATGACAGTATAAAGGTGCAACTCAGTTAGCCGATGTGGTGGAATTGGTAGACACGCCGTCTTGAGGGGGCGGTGGCGCAAGCTGTGCCGGTTCGACTCCGGCCATCGGCACCATCTAGTGAATTCAAATTAACTTGCAGGTCTCCTCTAACAATTCTGGATGCGCATTCATGAATTAATTAGAGGAGACCTTGACAATAACCCTGAATTGTTAGTGACTTTTGCTGGTAATTTTGTGTGATTGCGAAATTTCCAGGCACTTCCGCAGCAGATTATACATGCCACCTTGACAGGGTATTCATCACTACCATAGACTCAACTGAGCGATCTAAATAATATAAAGATCTGGATAATAATATGGCCGCGGAGCGAATGATGGCCTGTTACAACAACCCAGACAATGTTGAGAAGAGCCATCATAAAACAGCATGTTCTGTTCAACATGCAGGAAGTTGTTTCTAAGGTGGTAAATAGAAAAAATATAATAGACACTGGGTGATAACCAAATCACATGCTTGAAAATTATTTCCCGATCCTGCTTTTCCTTATTCTTGGGATATTTTTTGGCCTCATGCCGCTGGTAATGGGTATGATGATGGCGCCAAACCGACCTGACGCAGCAAAGCTGTCACCCTATGAATGTGGTTTCGAGGCATTCGAAGATTCCCGCATGAAGTTTGATGTGCGTTTCTACCTGGTGGCGATACTATTCATCATCTTCGATCTGGAAATCGCCTTTCTATTCCCGTGGGCTGTTGTGCTGAATGAAATCGGTATGTTTGGCTTCATCGCGATGGTTATTTTTCTGGGGATACTGGTTATCGGGTTCATCTATGAGTGGAAGAAGGGGGCGCTGGAGTGGGAATAGAGGGTGTTCTGAAAGAAGGTGTCGTCACAACCACTGCAGACAAGCTGATCAACTGGGCGCGCACCGGGTCTTTATGGCCAATGACGTTTGGACTGGCCTGTTGTGCTGTTGAAATGATGCACGCTGGCGCCGCAAGATATGACCTGGACCGATTCGGGGTTGTTTTCAGACCCAGCCCACGCCAGTCCGATGTGATGGTAGTCGCCGGTACCTTGGTGAATAAAATGGCGCCTGCCCTGCGCAAAGTGTATGACCAGATGAGCGAGCCACGTTGGGTCATATCCATGGGGTCCTGCGCCAATGGAGGAGGGTATTACCACTATTCCTACGCTGTCGTGCGAGGGTGTGATCGTATCGTACCCGTTGACATCTATGTGCCCGGATGCCCGCCGACTGCGGAAGCACTTTTGTACGGTATTATCCAGTTGCAGAACAAGATTAAACGCACCAATACAATAGCTCGCTAAGAGAATAAAATATGCCTGAAAATGTTCAGACATTGGCCGCGCATGCCCAAAAACGATTTTCCGGAATGCTGGAATCCTGCACTGTGGCACTAGGAGAGGTGACAATCCAGGTGCCCGCAAGCAGTCTTCATGATACCTGCCAGACCTTGCGCGATGAGGCTGAATTTGCATTCGATATGCTTATCGATCTGTGCGGGGTCGATTATCTGGAATATGGTGAAACCGGTTCAGAGCCTCGCTTTGCAGTTGTTTACCATTTACTATCTATTGAGAAAAATCAACGCATTCGTGTTAAATCCTATCTTGATGAAACACAGCCACGTGTGGAATCGGTAACCGGTATCTGGAGTGCCGCCAACTGGTTTGAACGGGAGGCATTTGATTTATTCGGATTTCTGTTTGATGGCCACCCTGATCTACGTCGCCTACTGACAGATTATGGTTTTATAGGGCATCCGTTCCGTAAAGATTTCCCACTTATCGGCAATGTCGAAATGCGTTACGATTTGGAAAGCAAGCGCGTCATTTACGAGCCTGTCAGTATTGAACCGCGCATCACAGTTCCCCGGGTAATACGTCATGATCATCGATATCTTGATACAAATAGTAGTAATGGCGAGGTGAAGGGTGGCTGAAATACGTAATTACACTATGAATTTCGGTCCCCAGCATCCTTCGGCCCACGGGGTTTTGCGGCTGGTGCTGGAAATGGACGGTGAGGTCATAGAGCGCGCTGACCCCCATATTGGCCTGCTACATCGGGGCACCGAAAAGCTTGCAGAGAGCAAGCCCTATAACCAGAGTATAGGATATATGGATCGGCTTGATTATGTATCCATGTTGAGCAATGAACATGGTTACGTATTGGCCATGGAAAAACTACTGGGTATCAGTCCGCCGATACGCGCCCAGTACATTCGGGTTATGTTTGATGAGATCACCCGAATATTGAATCACCTGCTGTGGGTGGGCGCACACGCTCTGGATATTGGCGCTATGACCGTATTCCTCTATGCCTTCAGGGAGCGCGAGGATTTAATGGATGCCTACGAGGCGGTGTCCGGTGCGCGCATGCATGCAACCTATTACCGCCCTGGCGGTGTCTATCGTGACTTACCAGGGCAGATGCCTCAGTACAGTCCTTCGAAGTGGCATAATGCAAAGGAGACCGCGCGAAATAACCAAAATCGTCAGGGTTCTTTGCTGGATTTTATTGAAGACTTTACCCGTCGTTTCCCCACTTATGTGGATGAATATGAAACTCTGTTGACGGATAACCGTATCTGGAAGCAACGCACTGTTGGCATTGGAGTCGTTTCACCTGAACGTGCCCTTCAGCTGGGTTTTACTGGCCCGATGCTACGAGGGTCAGGAGTGGAGTGGGATCTGCGCAGAAAACAGCCCTATGAGGTCTATTCAGAATTGGATTTCGATATTCCAGTGGGTGTCGAGGGAGACTGCTATGACCGTTACCTTGTGCGTGTCGAAGAAATGCGCCAATCCAATCAAATTATCCGCCAGTGCATCAAGTGGCTGAAAGAAAACCCCGGGCCGGTGATGCTGGACAACCACAAAATAACGCCGCCCAAGCGCACCGAGATGAAGGGCGACATGGAATCCCTGATTCATCATTTCAAACTCTATACGGAAGGTTTCTGCATGCCTGAAGGCGAGGCTTATGCTGCAGTGGAACATCCAAAGGGTGAGTTCGGCGTGTATATCGTGTCGGATGGTGCAAACAAACCTTATCGTCTGAAAATAAGAGCGCCAGGGTACGCACATCTGGCGGCACTGGATGAAATGATCAGAGGGCATATGCTGGCCGATGTGGTGGCTATTATCGGTACCCAGGATATTGTTTTTGGAGAGATTGACCGCTGATGCCAGCTAACAATGATAAAGACAGAATAATGGAAAAGGCGCGACCCCTGATTGACCAGTGCCTTGCCAAATTTCCAGCTGAGCGCAAACAATCAGCAGTGATTCCGGCATTGATGGTTGTTCAGGATGAGAATGATGGCTGGTTAACACAGGACTTGATGGATGCCGTAGCGGATTATCTGAAAATGCCACAGATTGCTGTCTACGAGGTTGCCAGTTTCTACGGCATGTTTGATCTACAACCTGTGGGACGTCACAAAATAAATGTTTGTAATAATATTTCCTGCCAGTTATGTGGCGGTGACGAGATTATTGAGTACATCGAACAAAAACTTGGTGTCAAGGTCGGTGAAACAACGCTGGATGGTAAGTTTACGATCAAGCATGAAGAGGAATGTCTGGCGGCTTGCAGTGGTGCGCCGATGATGACGGTGGACGGACATTATCACGAATACCTGACACCTGAAAAGGTCGATGCCATTCTGGATGGTCTGGAGTAGGGATATGGCGAACCAAATCTGTTTTAACACACTGAAATTCGAGAAACCCTGGACGCTGGAAAATTATCGTAAGGAAGGGGGATATAAGGCCTGGGAGAAAATCGCCAAAAAGAAAATCCCGCCGGAAGAAATCATTGAAACCCTTAAAATATCTGCATTGCGTGGACGGGGCGGTGCCGGCTTTCCGACCGGACTGAAATGGAGCTTTATGCCTCGCCAGTCACCGGGCCAGAAATACATCGTATGCAATTCGGATGAGAGTGAACCCGGGACATGCAAAGACCGGGATATCCTGCGTTTCAACCCCCATGCGTTGATCGAAGGAATGGCCATTGCAGGCTATACCATTGGTGCGACAGTGGGATACAACTATATGCGGGGTGAATTCCACCATGAGCCTTATGAACGATTTGAGGCGGCTTTACGCGAGGCCTACGATGCCGGCCTGATCGGCAGTAATATACTGCGCTCCGGGTTTGATTTTGACTTATATTCTCACCTTGGAGCCGGGGCCTATATCTGTGGCGAAGAAACCGCATTGCTGGAATCCCTTGAAGGTAAAAAGGGCCAGCCCCGTTTCAAACCGCCATTTCCTGCCAATTTCGGCCTCTATGGTTGCCCAACAACAATCAATAACACCGAAACACTGGCATCAGTGCCAGCGATCATGCGCAATGGTGGTGAGTGGTTCCTCAAGCTGGGCAAGCCCAATAACGGTGGTGAAAAACTTTTTTCAGTCTCCGGCCATGTCAATAAGCCGGGTAATTATGAAATACCTCTTGGTACGCCCTTCAGAGAATTGCTGGAGATGGCGGGAGGCGTGCGTGACGGTCACAAGCTCAAGGCAGTAATTCCGGGAGGCTGCTCCATGCCTGTTTTGCCTGCCGATATCATTATGGAGTGTGATATGGATTACGATGCCCTTTCAAAGGCGGGTTCGGCGCTGGGCTCCGGGGGAGTCATCGTGATGGATGATAGCACTTGCATGGTCAAGGCGTTGCTGCGCCTTGCACGTTTTTATTACAAGGAATCTTGCGGTCAATGCACACCCTGTCGCGAAGGGACGGGCTGGATGTGGCGCATTATCCACCGTCTCGAACATGGCCAGGGACGACCGGAAGACCTGGATTTGCTTATCAATACTGCAGGAAGGATAGAGGGGCGTACCATTTGCGCATTTGGAGATGCAGCAGCGTGGCCGGTACAGAGTTTTCTAAAGCATTTTAGGGATGAATTTGCGTATCACATAGAACACAAACGCTGCCTGGTCGGTGGGCCGGATGATTCGGCGGAGCGGGCCGCATGAGCGAAACGAAAGACAAGGTTAAACAGGATACTCTTATCACCTTTGAGGTTGATGGAGTCACCCTCAAGGCGAAGCCAGGAACTATGCTGATTGAAGCGACGGACATGGCAGGCATAGAAATTCCACGCTTCTGCTATCACAAAAAGCTGTCTATTGCAGCCAATTGCCGCATGTGTCTGGTTGAGGTAGAGAAGGTGCCCAAGCCACTACCTGCTTGCGCAACCCCGGTTACCGAAGGTATGAAGGTCTATACAAAATCACCACTGGCTATCGAGGCTCAGCAGGGCACGATGGAATTTTTGCTGATTAACCATCCTCTGGATTGTCCTATTTGTGATCAGGGTGGTGAGTGTGACTTGCAAGAAATATCTATCGGTTATGGCCTCGGTCATTCGGCGTACAGTGAGATCAAGCGGGTAGTGGCTGATCAGGATATTGGTCCCTTGATTGCAACAGAAATGACTCGCTGTATACACTGCACACGCTGTATACGTTTCGGTGATGAAATTGCTGGTGTCAGGGAGTTGGGCGCAACGGGGCGGGGCGAAAACATGCGCATTGGCACGTATATTAAAAATGCCGTGTCTTCAGAAATGTCGGGCAACATCATCGACCTCTGTCCAGTGGGCGCGCTGATATCCAAACCCTTTCTTTTTACCGCCAGGGCATGGGAAATGACGACGCACGAATCCATTGCACCCCACGACTGTATTGGTTCCAATATCCATATCAAGGTGCGTGGGAATGATGTCATGCGAGTGGATCCTCATGAAAATGAAGATATCAACGAGGAATGGATTTCAGATCGTGACCGCTTCAGTTATGAGGCATTACGACACGAGGAACGCGTGCAAAGGCCAATGGTTAAGCGCGAGGGGTCCTGGCAAGAAGTTGACTGGGAAACCGCATTGCAATTTGCCTGTGATGGTTTGAAAACAGTGGTTAGTAAACACGGTGGTGATGCACTGGGTGCTTTGATTTCTCCCAGTTCCACATTGGAAGAAATGTTCCTGTTGCAGAAACTGATCCGAGGCCTGAATAGCAATAATATTGATCACCGTTTGCGTCAGCACGATTTTAGTGCCCAGGCAGATATGCCAGAATTTCCATCACTGGGACAGTCTATTGCAGATCTGGAGGCGCTCGACGCTGTATTGCTGATCGGCTCCAATGTGCGCAAGGAACAACCGATTGCCGCCCACCGATTGCGTAAGGCAGCGCTACAAGGTGCGGATATTATGTTCATCAATCCATTGCAGTATGAATTTAATTTCCCAGTGCATACCAATATCGGGGCGTCACCTGTCGACATGGAAAAAACTTTGGCAGGTGTAGCAAAGGTACTACTGGGAAATTCTCGTGGTAAATCTCATGGTGGAATCCAGGAAGTGATTAAGGATGTCCCGGTAGAAAAGATACATCACACGATTGCTGAAAAATTAAAAGCTGCACAGCGCAGCAGCATATTATTAGGTATCTCTGCTTATATGCATCCATCTTATACAAACCTTTGCAGCCTGGCTGCGGCTATTGCCGATATGTCTGACAGCACATTCGGGTTTCTGACTGATGGTGCCAATAGCGCCGGCGCGTGGTTAACAGGCGCTGTGCCGCATCGAAATGCCGGGGGTAGTGAAGTAGAACAGGTGGGTTTGCATGCTCGGGCCATGCTTGAGTCACCGCGTAAGGCCTACCTTCTGATGAATGTTGAGCCCGAATTTGATTGTGCCTCATCTGCAGGTTCGATATCGGCATTAAAGCGTGCGGATTTTGTCGTATCCTTGACGCCATATCGAGAGCGTATCATGGAGTCCTATGCAAATGTGATACTGCCGATAGGCCCGTTTTCAGAGACATCAGGCACCTTCGTTAATGCGGAGGGTAGATGGCAGAGTTTCAGTGGCGTGGTAAAACCTTTGGGTGAGGCTCGCCCCGGGTGGAAAGTGCTGCGAGTTTTGGGGAATTTTCTGGGTGTTGACGATTTCGACTATATATCGTCTGAAGAAATTCGTGATGAGGTGGCATTATTGCATGATGATCGGCCATCATCCGGTGAATCTAAATGGAATTCCATACAGCAGTTATCCAGCGCCCAGGATGAGTTGGTGCGTATCGCCGATGCCCCAATTTACTGTGTCGATAATATTGTGCGGCGAGCAGATGCTCTACTGAAAACAGCAGACGCAGGGCATGCTGAGGCTGCGCTGTGCACAAAATTGGCAACACGTCTAAAATTAGTGTCTGGTGACAGAGCCATTATCAAGCAAGACAGTTACCAGACTACATTGCCGGTAACAATTGATGACAGAGTGCCGGATGGCTGTGTTTACATCCCCCAAGGTCTGGTGGGTACACATGGATTAGGAAGTAACGGCGCCGCGATTGAACTACAGAAAATCTGAGAGCAACTTAGTAAAACATGGATACACTGCTGGCAATCTGGAATAGCGTTCCCGAGGGGATACAAACCTCATTGGTGATCATCATAAAGATCGTCGCCATCGTGGTGCCCATTATGCTTTCGGTTGCCTATTTGACGCTGGCGGAACGCAAGGTTATTGGATACATCCAGGTGCGTATTGGTCCCAATCGGGTTGGCCCGCGTGGCCTATTACAGCCTATTGCAGATGGGCTAAAGCTGCTCATGAAGGAAGTCATCGTTCCGTCGAAGGCCAATCGCTTTCTCTTCCTGGGGGCGCCTTTGCTGGCGCTAGCGCCAGCACTCGCCGCATGGGCCGTTATACCCTTCGACGATGGCATGGTACTGGCGGATATCAATGCTGGTCTGCTCTATATACTGGCGCTGACCTCCCTGAGTGTCTATGGCATCATCATTGCAGGATGGGCCTCGAATTCTAAGTACGCCCTACTGGGCGCGCTGCGGTCAGCAGCCCAAGTGGTGTCGTATGAAATTGCGATGGGATTTGCGCTGGTGTGCGTTTTGATGGCTGCGGGCAGTTTGAATCTGGGGGACATTGTCCGTGCCCAGGAAGGTAGCCTGATACATTGGTTCTGGTTGCCTCTGTTGCCTATGTTTGTGGTCTATTTTCTCTCTGGAGTGGCGGAAACCAATCGCTCGCCGTTTGATGTGGCGGAGGGCGAATCCGAGATTGTTGCCGGTTTCCATGTGGAATATTCCGGAATGGCATTTGCGCTGTTTTTCCTGGCTGAATATGCCAACATGATATTGATCGCGGCGCTAACTGCCATTATGTTTTTGGGCGGATGGCTGTCTCCTTTTCAGGGTACTTTCCTCGAAGACATATTTTCCTGGGTTCCAGGGATTGTCTGGTTATTCGCCAAAATGGCGGTGTTTTTGTTTTTATTTTTATGGTTCAGGGCGACTTTCCCGCGTTACCGTTATGATCAAATCATGCGGCTGGGGTGGAAAATCTTTATACCGCTCACGATTGTATGGATTCTGGTTATCGGAGTTGCGATACTGGCGCAGATCGGTCCATGGTTTGACTAAGTAAGGTTATGAGCAACATACAACATATATTCAAGAGCTTTTTGCTGACGGAACTGTTCCGAGGACTTTGGTTAACTGGAAAATATTTCTTTGCCAGGAAAATCACTGTCCAGTATCCGGAGGAAAAGACCCCGCAGTCTCCACGCTTCCGGGGCAAGCACGCCTTGCGCCGTTACCCGAATGGTGAGGAGCGCTGCATCGCCTGTAAATTGTGCGAGGCAGTATGTCCTGCGCTGGCCATCACTATCGAGGCGGAACCACGTGACGATGGGTCACGACGCACCACCCGATATGATATCGATTTGTTTAAGTGCATCTACTGCGGGTTTTGTGAGGAATCCTGCCCTGTAGATGCTATTGTCGAGACACGCATCTATGAATATCACTTCGAAAACAGGGGTGAGAATATTATGACCAAGGATATGCTGCTGGAGATTGGAGACAATAATGAGGAAACGATCGCAGCGGACCGTGCGGCTGATGCGCCATATCGCTAGATACGAACAACAAATGATAATAGATTAATGAGTATCGAACCTGTTCTGTTTTATTTTTTTTCAGCTATTCTGATCTTTGCGTCAGTACTGGTGATTGTGGTCAAGAATCCGATATTTGCAGCACTATTTTTGATATTGGCTTTTTTTACCAGTGCTGCGATCTGGTTGCTACTGGAGGCAGAGTTTCTGGCGATTGTGCTGGTGCTAGTCTATGTCGGTGCCGTTATGGTGCTATTTCTGTTTGTTGTGATGATGCTGGATATTAACCTGGGCCCGTTACGGGAGGGATTTATACGCTACCTGCCGGTGGGACTGATTGTCGCAGTTTTGATCCTGATTGAAATGGTAATTGTTGTAGGCCCGAAAAATTTTGGTCTGGAACAAATCCCGGCACCTGTACGCCACGGTGCTGAATATAGTAATACCGAAGAGCTAGGCTCAATTCTCTATACCGTCTATGTCTATCCATTTGAAATAGCGGCTGTGATACTGCTGGTCGCTATTATAGCGGCCATTTCCTTGACCATGCGTAAGCGGCCACAGACAAAGTACCAGAATCCGGCGCAGCAGGTGCTGGTACAGCGCAATGACCGGGTGAGATTAGTCAAGATGAAAGCTGAAAAAACCGAGAACAATGGAAAATAGAAAAGAATTATGATTGCATTGTCTGATTTTCTAATCCTTGGGGCGATACTTTTCTGCATCAGTATGGCAGGCATCTTCCTGAATCGAAAAAATCTTATCATTTTATTAATGGCGATTGAGCTGATGCTGCTG
Organism: Gammaproteobacteria bacterium; assembly: GCA_003230085.1. Lineage (GTDB taxonomy): Bacteria > Pseudomonadota > Gammaproteobacteria > SZUA-140 > SZUA-140 > SZUA-140. The sequence goes on along the minus strand of QIGV01000048.1, from coordinate 4,530 downwards.
GCAGTCAACATCAATTTTCTTGCCTTTTCCTATTACTTGTCAGATACCGCTGGTCAGATATTTGTGTTCTTTATATTAACCGTTGCAGCAGCCGAGGCCGCGATCGGATTGGCAATATTGATTGTATTTTTTCGTAACCGTCGCACCATTAATGTCAATTCCATGGATTCGCTAAAGGGTTAGGCCGAGTATATTTTATGAAGAGCATTTATCTGACAATCGCATTGGCGCCTCTGATCGGCGCAATCGTTGCCGGTTTGTTCGGCAAGAAAATCGGACGTGTTGGCGCCCACACCGTCACCACGCTCGGAGTAGCGATTTCGTTCCTTTTATCTCTGGTCGTCTACAAGCACATTGTGATAGATGGCGGCGCAGCATTTAATGGCGCTGTCTATACCTGGTTAATCAGTGATGGGATACGTTTTGAAATCGGCTTTCTGATCGACAAACTGACCACTTTAATGATAATGGTGGTGACTTTCGTCTCATTGATGGTGCATATCTATACCATCGGTTACATGAAGGATGACCCTGGTTATCAGCGGTTTTTCAGTTATATTGCCCTGTTTACCTTTTCCATGCTGATGCTGGTGATGTCCAATAATTTTCTTCAACTATTCTTCGGTTGGGAAGCTGTTGGTCTGGTATCTTATTTACTGATTGGCTTTTGGTATCAAAAAGAAAGCGCCATTTACGCCAACCTCAAGGCATTTCTGGTTAATCGGGTTGGCGATTTCGGTTTTCTGCTGGGTATTGCAGCCATCCTGATGTATTTCAACAGTCTTGACTATGTCGAGGTGTTTGCAGCTGCACAGAGTATGAGTGCGGTCAATATCCAGATCTTCCCCGGTGTGGAGTGGTCATTGATGACCGTGATCGGAATTCTACTATTCATTGGCGCGATGGGTAAATCGGCACAGGTGCCGTTGCACGTCTGGTTGCCGGATTCTATGGAAGGCCCGACCCCGATCTCGGCACTCATCCATGCGGCCACCATGGTCACCGCCGGAATTTTTATGGTGGCGCGCATGTCGCCCCTCTATGAATTATCGGAGACCGCGCTTAGCTTTATTTTGGTGATCGGCGCAATCACGGCCCTGTTTATGGGCCTTCTGGGATTAGTCCAGAATGATATCAAGCGGGTAATTGCCTATTCGACGCTTTCACAGTTGGGCTATATGACCGTGGCGCTGGGGGCATCCGCCTATGCGGGCGCCATATTTCATTTGACGACCCACGCCTTTTATAAAGCGCTGCTGTTTTTGGCCGCTGGCTCGGTGATTCTTGCCATGCATCACAAGCAGGATATCCGTGAAATGGGCGGGCTGAAAAAATATATGCCCATTACTTACTGGACCTCCATGATCGGTACCCTGGCCCTGATTGGATTCCCGGGGTTTTCGGGATTTTTCTCCAAGGATGCCATTATCGAGGCGGTGAAACTATCCCAGCTACCCGGTTCAGGCTTTGCCTACATTGCCGTATTGCTGGGCGTTTTTGTGACCGCGCTGTATTCCTTCCGCCTGTTATTTATGGTTTTTCACGGCAAGGAACGTATGGATGAACATACCCGCGCACATCTCAAGGAGCCCTCAGCCGTTGTGACGTGGCCTTTAATATTATTAGCTGCGCCAGCTCTAGTGATCGGTGCTATGACAGTAGGCCCGATGCTGTTTGAAGGTTATTTTGGCAGCGCAATTGTTGTGGACCCTGGTCATGACACTCTGGCGCGGCTAGGTGAAACTTATACGGGTGTAATGGGGTTCATGTTGCATGGCCTATTGAGCGCCCCGTTCTGGCTGGCCATTGCAGGTATCTTGACGGCCTGGTATGCCTATATCGTTCGCCCGGATCTGCCGGGAAAAGCCAAGGATCGCTTTCAGACAATCTTTACCATCCTTGATCGCAAATATGGTTTTGATAATTTCTACGATTTCTTTTTTGCGGGTGGCAGTCGCAAAATTGGGCGCTTGTTCTGGAAGGCCGGTGATGAAAGCACGATTGACGGGTTCATGGTTGATGGTACGGCCAAAGGTATCGCCTGGATATCCGCCAAGGTCAGGCATATGCAAACTGGATTTTTGTATCATTATGCGTTTGCCATGATTATTGGCCTGCTCGTTTTAATCACCGTATTCGTAATTTTTTAGATATTAGAAATAATAAGGCAGATTGAATGTTTTCTGGATTACCACTTTTAAGCCTGGTTATTTGGCTGCCGATTATCGGGGGACTGACACTACTAGCTATTAGCAGAGCAAACGATGACAATGTCGTGCGCTGGACAGCGTTGTTGCTCTCGGGTCTGACATTTTTCTTGTCATTACTGCTCTATACCGGCTTTGACACCACTACTTATCAGATGCAGTTTGTGGAAAAGGCTGCGTGGATCCCTACTTTAAGTATTAATTATCATCTGGGCCTGGATGGCATCTCGATGCCATTGCTACTGCTGACGACATTCACCACAGTCCTGGTTGTGATTTCTAGCTGGGGTTCGATTCAGACCAAGGTCGCACAATACATGGCTGCTTTTCTGATAATGGAGGGCGCGATGAACGGGGTTTTCGCCTCCCTGGATGGCATCCTGTTCTATGTCTTCTGGGAAGCTATGCTGATCCCGATGTTTCTCATTATCGGCATCTGGGGTGGGCCACGGCGGGTCTACGCGGCATTCAAATTTTTTCTGTATACCTTTCTGGGATCAGTATTACTGCTGGTCGCAATGATCTACCTGTTTTTTCAGGCAGACAGTTTCGCGATTCTTGATTTTCATACCGTCAAGATTGGGATGACAGCTCAGATATTAATTTTTATTGCATTCCTGATTGCATTTGCGGTCAAAATCCCGATGTGGCCTGTGCATACCTGGTTACCCGATGCCCACGTCGAGGCGCCTACTGGCGGCTCAGTTATCCTTGCTGCGATCATGCTGAAGATGGGCGCTTACGGCTTTGTACGCTTTATGCTGCCGATTACACCGGATGCCAGTGCAGCACTGGATGGACTGATTATCACACTCTCCCTGATTGCGATTGTCTACATTGCGCTAGTCGCTCTGGTACAGGATGATATGAAAAAGCTGATTGCATATTCATCGGTTGCACATATGGGTTTTGTGACGCTGGGCTTCTTTACGGTGTTCTCAATCTTTGCCTCAACCGGTGGTGTCAAGGGGGCGGCACTTGGCATCGAGGGCGGTCTGGTCCAGATGATTTCTCATGGATTTATATCCGGCGCCATGTTCCTTTGCGTCGGCGTCATGTACGATCGTATGAAAAGCCGTTCGATCAGCGCTTATGGCGGTGTTGTTAATACCATGCCGGTATTTTCCGCATTCATGGTGTTGTTCGCTCTGGCCAATACCGGACTACCCGGCACATCGGGTTTCGTAGGTGAGTTTATGGTGATTTTGAGCGCCTTCCAGGCTAATTTCTGGTATGCGTTCTTTGCCGGTTTGACTCTGATACTGGGGGCCGCCTACACCCTGTGGATGGTGAAACGGGTGGTATTCGGCAAAATAGCCAATGACGAGGTTGCTCAACTGAAGGATCTCAATCCACGTGAGACACTGGTGCTGGGTGTGCTGGCGGTTGTTGTGTTATTGCTTGGTGTATGGCCTGAGCCCCTTGTCGAGGTAATGCATACCTCTGTGAACCACCTTCTTGAACAGGTTGTGGCATCAAAGCTTTAATGTGAAGATCACTTTGGTGCCAGGACAGAATGACAATATTAAAAATAGCTGATTATGAATTTCGAATATCCTGATTTTACGCCAGCCTTACCAGAAATTTTCGTATTGACGATGGCGTGTATTGTCTTGATCGTTGACCTGTTTCTGACAGAAAAAAATCGTGTTGTCACCTATTTGCTATCTCAAGCCACTTTACTGGGCGCTGCGGTTTTGACAGTCAGCTTGCATAGCATTAGCCCTCAGATCACGTTCAGTGGCACGTTTATCAGTGACGGGTTAGGAGATGTACTGAAAGTATTTATCTACCTGATAACCGCTGTGGTATTTCTATATTCACGTGAATATCTGGTGGTGCGCAAACTCTTCAAGGGCGAGTTTTTCATATTAGGTCTTTTCGCTGTTCTCGGCATGATGATCCTGGTCTCCGGCTACAATCTGCTGACGCTCTACCTGGGGCTTGAACTATTGTCCCTGTCTCTGTATGCGATGGTTGCAATGCACCGGGATTCCGCTCAGGCATCAGAAGCAGCAATGAAATATTTTATTCTTGGTGCAATTGCATCAGGCATGCTCCTCTATGGGATGTCACTGATTTACGGTGCTACGGGCAGTCTGGATATCAGCGAGATCAGCAGCTACATCAGCAGTAGTAGCAGCGACGACATGGTTCTGTTGCTGGGATTGGTATTTATCATTGTTGCCCTGGCATTCAAGCTGGGCGCGGTGCCATTTCATATGTGGATACCGGATGTGTATCATGGGGCGCCGACGGCCATTACCCTGTTTATTAGCACTGCACCCAAGATTGCCGCCTTTGCAATGGTGATGCGCCTGCT
>QIGV01000002.1 GCA_003230085.1 Gammaproteobacteria bacterium | reverse complement strand
CGCGAATACACGGCTGGTGCTGGGTGCTAACACCACCTGGGCAGACTCCAACTATATGGACACCTATTTCGGTGTGAATGCCAGCAATGTTAGCAACAGTGGGCTACCGCTCTACAAGGCTGAGAGTGGCTTTAAGAATGCGGGCCTGAGTTTGACCGGGCTCTATCATTTCAACAAAAGCTGGGCAACGGCAGTCAATGTGTCCTACACCCGCATGCTAGGCGATGCTGAAGATAGTCCACTAGTGGAAGGTAACCAGGGGGTCGGCTCTAAAGATCAGGTGAACGCCATCCTGGCAGTTCTCTATACTTTCTAGGTTTGATGAAAATACGGCCCGCTTTGCCTCGAAAGTGAAGCGGGCTGTTTCAGTCTGATAAACTATTTAGAATCGGATTGCAAAGCCTGCACCTATAAAATCACTAGAATTTCGGTCAATAGAAATGCCGAAGTTAATATCAAGTTGTAGTTCATCGGTCAAAAGATACGCAACTCCCGCATCAAATATATCACTATCAGATGTACTGTTATTCAATGACATGTCACGGTAGTATTCAATAAAAGTGCCTAACTTGTCTGTGTGTGAAAAAGCCAGACCTACGGCCGGCTGAAAATTATTGGAACGCTGCCCATCGTCCACAAACGAGGTAAATTGAAGCGTACCGAAAGCACTAACTGCTGAGGCGATTTCATAATCCCATAACAAACCTAAAAAAGGCGTAAAACGTCCTGAATCTTCCGCATTACCTGTAGGCAAGGAGACATATCCCAGCAATGAAAGATTGTATTTATCGTTTGTTAACAGTCGATGTTTAGCGCCGACCAACGTGTCGCTGGCTGATGTTTCAGTGCCACTGTTTAAGCGTTCACGGCTCCATCCATCCATGAATATATTGAGTTCGGTTGTGGGGGTAAGGCCAACACGCACATTGATTAAGGGTGCGGTAAATGTGTCCGATTCATCAGCATGATCACCATAGGATGACTGAAATCCTAACTCCAGATGAACCATGCCGGGTTCTACGGTATAGGTGCCGGTGCTAAAGCCTGGCCGATCAGGTTGAATCGGCTCGGCCAACAACCCAAACGAGAACAGCAACAAGAAGAGAGTTAAATGGCTATATAGCCCTGCTTTGGGTACCATATAGAGGTGCAAGCTGTTAGCTGTGTGGGTGAAAGGCTCTAGCCTCTGTCTCTTTCTCGTTGCTGTTGTCATCTCTCACTTCCTTATGGCATTTTACAGTCTTAAACTCGGCGTCCGGATATATCAGACCACATCAATCGTGCTAGCTGCGGGAAATTAAACCCTCAGAGATGAATGGCACTTACTTAAGAACAGCTACGTCATTCCGGCATAATACAGACTAATGCAATCAGACATGAAAAAAATAACTGCGCAGCAATGTATTGACGCCATCACGAAAAAAAAGTGCTTCCATGCAGAAGTAGAAGATGGTGCTTTCGAAATCAAGATTGATGAATATAGCCAGACTGTCTGCACAGCGATTCATGAAGGCCATCACATACGCAGCGATATAGTAGATAACTGCGCATTAAGCGAAGCTGAACGACTGTACGAAGAAGATCCCTATACTGGCGATATGATCGCCAATATGCCCATCGTGATCAGAGGGCGCGATTCCCGTTATGAATACGACCTGAACCGTCCGCCGGCGGACTGCGTCTATGAGGAAGCATGGGGCAAACCGGTGTGGAACAAGCCCCTGAGTCAGGAAGAAAAAGAAACTAGCCTGAATAAACACCATACATTTTATCGTGTTTTAGGTGTGCTCTATCAGTTGCTACAGGATCAGTATGGCACTTGCCTTGTTTATGACGTTCATTCATATAATTATAAACGCATCGAGCATGCCTCACCGCTGTTCAATGTCGGTACTGAGCAGTTAAATCCTGAATGGTCCGGAATGGTTGATCATTGGGTTAACACACTGAATGCGATCGCCCTACCCAGCATTGAATGCCGCGCCGCTGCCAATGAGGTTTTTTATGGCCGCGGCTATCACGCAACTTTTGTGCGCGACAAGCTGGATAACACGCTGCTGTTACCGACTGAAGTCAAAAAGATTTTCATGGATGAATTGACTGGTCAGGTCGACACTCAAATACTTGCAAAAATACAGCACAGCATGACAGTATGCTGCAAAGAGAATGCCGAATTTTTTGCCCGTTTAAAAAAATAATAAAAAACCACTGCAATGCCTCAAACTGTAACCCGGAAACCGACAAGCTTTTTGGGCTTTAAATTCCACATACCTGGCACATTTGCGCAGGTCATTATTGGTCTGGTTGCGGGCATGATTTTCGGATTATTTTTTGGCGAAGATATCCTGGTCATAGAGGACGTCGGCATTGCCTACATCCGCCTGCTACAAATGAGTGTGCTGCCTTATATACTAGTTTCTCTAGCGGGCAGTATCGGTAAGCTGACACCGGAACATGCGCTCAGAATCGGCCGTGCCGGTGGTCTGCTGATACTATCCATCTGGGCCATCAGCATGATCACCGTCTCGATGCTACCCCTGGCTTACCCCGACTGGGAGGCCGCCACTTTTTTCAGCACCTCAATTATCGCTGACGACATATCCTTTGATCCTGTCAGCCTGTACCTGCCGTCTAATCCTTTTAACGCCCTGGCAAATACCATTGTACCTGCGGTAGTGGTCTTCAGTCTCGCGATCGGTGTTGCCCTGATTGGCGTCCCCAACAAAGATAATCTGATCGTCGCGCTGGATAATATCAGCAAAGCACTGAGCCGCATCACCACTGCGGTGGTAAAGCTAGCCCCCATTGGTGTATTTGCCATCACTGCCGTTGCCTTTGGCACCCTGGACTTTGATCAGTTAAACAAGCTACAGGTTTATCTCTGGATATATGTTGCTGTCTGGGCCATCCTGACCTTTTGGACTTTGCCGGTGTTACTTTCAGGTTCCACAGAATTAAAATACTCTGAGGTACTCAGACAAAGCAGATTACCTGTAGTGACCGCCATTGCGGTGGGTAGTGTACTGGTCGTTTTGCCCTTGATTGCAGAGCGCTGCAAGGAATTACTTGAGCGACATAAACTGCATAATGATGAAACAGACGCCACTATCGACGTACTCGTCCCAACCGCTTATAGCTTTCCAAGCGCGGGCACCTTACTGGGACTTGGATTTTTGTTGTTTGCCGCCTGGTTTGCCGGCTCCCCGCTATCCCTCTCCCAACTACCCGAATTCAGCATTACCGGTTTAATGACTGCATTCGGCAGCATGATGGTTGCCCTGCCCTTCTTGCTCAATCATTTTCATTTACCTGCCGATTTATTTCAGCTCTTTCTCCTAACCAGCCCCGTTACAGGGCGTCTGGCAACAGGGCTTGCTGCCATGCATGCGGTCACCGTTAGCCTGATGGGTGCCTATGCGATATGTGGACAGTTTAGCTGGCGCCGTTTTGCACGGATAGCGGCAATCAGTCTGGCAGTCACTTTTGCGCTACTTTATTCGTTAAGTTTTGTGCTTACCAGCTCGATACCTTTCGAATACTCTGGTTATGAGCGATTCATCAATATCGAACCGATAATAAAACCGGTAAAGACCGTACAGGTTGATCAGCAACCAGCGTTATCTGAATCCCAACAAAATATTGATCGTCTGTCTGTCATTCTCAAACGTGGCGTATTGCGTGTTGGATATGTCGAAGAACGATTGCCATTTGCTTATCGTAACAAGGAAGGCAATATGGTTGGTTTTGATATGGAATTGGTCAATGCCCTCGCGCGTGATCTCGGTGTCACTATCGAACTCAGCAAAATTCTCATTACACAGGAGATTGATGACGTCACTAACGGGCTGGATACAGGGCGAATTGATCTTGTAATAGGCGGACTCAGCATGACGCCACCGGATGTGCTGCGATTCAACTTTACACGCAGCTATATGGAAGGAAACATTGGTCTGATTATCAAAGACTATAAACGTCAGGATTTTACAGATGTTGCAGATATCCGTAAATTACCAAACCTGAAACTGGCTGTGCTAAATCTCCCCTTCCTGAAAACAATTCTCGCTGAGAAATTTCCAAATGCGGAGCTGGTAACAGTCAAATCAATACGCCCGTTTATGCGTGATGAAATGCCTGATGTTGACGCTTTCGTGAATAATGCTGAAGCAGGTTCAGCCTGGTCGATTATTTATCCCAGCTATACTGTAGTCATCCCAAAAAATATGAAAATCACGATACCGATCGCGATGGTATTGCCACATGACCAGGCTCATTTCAACAATAAATTAAATGACTGGCTGACCTTAATGGAGAAAAACAATACCATTGGTAAATTTTACGAACACTGGATTCTGGGTAAAAGCAAGAAAGCCAAAGAACCACGCTGGTCAATCATGCGGAATGTACTGCACTGGGTAGATTAATATCTCTGAGGGTTCAATTCCCCGCAGCTTGCTGCGAAATTTGTAGGAGCGGCTTTAGCCGCGAGTGACTTGCTGCAGTAGCTTTCACGGCTAAAGCCGCTCCTACAATAATACCCCGCCAGCATGCTGCGGCGTAGTTTAATCAATCAGCGCTCATGATGATATTTCTTGCTATATTTGCTATAACAAGAAAACCATGAGCAACCTTATTGAACGCGCCCGCGAATTCGCGACGATCGCGCATCAGCGCATCGACCACCAACGCAAATACAGCAAGCAGCCCTATCATGTGCACCTGGAAGCGGTCGCCAAGCTGGTGTCCAGTGTCAGCGACGATCCGGAAATGATCGCAGCAGCCTGGTTGCACGATACCGTTGAGGACACCCCCGCAACACTGGATGACATTGAAGAACATTTTGGAGCCTCGGTCGCAGAGCTTGTCGAGAATTTATCCGATGTCAGCAAACCCAGCGACGGTAATCGTGCCCGTCGTAAGACGATAGACCGCCTGCATAGCGCACAGGCTTCAGAACGCGCTAAAACCGTAAAACTGGCAGACTTGATCGACAACTGCAAGGACATCACTAAACACGACGAACGCTTCGCCCGCGTTTACCTGGTTGAAATGGGCGCACTACTAAACGTGCTGACCGATGGTGACCCGACACTGCATACTGAAGCCAGCAAACTGCACGAAAAATATATCAAAAAGCTGGGCATCACTGATGCCATTCAGCATGAGCCCGAGCACTGGGAGCCAGACAGGACCGTTCTGTACGGGTTTGATGACCATAATGTCAAACGGATGTTCATGGAAATTTTTACCGCCAGGGACATCGCCGAAGGTCTATTGTCATTCGACGCTGAAACAGCTTGCGAACAAGTTGCCCGGGAACTCAAAAACCAATGCCGAGAAGTGGCGAGTGTGCGCGTCAACGGTACCGTGCAAGGATATGTGCGCGCGTCTGACCTTGGCGAAGGAATATGCACCGATAACTTAAGACACTTCACGGTCGATCAAGTCGTATACGGCACCTCGACATTCACCGATGTTATTCATGTGCTGACGCGGCATGACTACTGTTTCGTCACTGTTCTGGGTAACGTTGCCGGCATTATCAGTCGCGATGATATTAATAAGCCGATGGTACGGATGTGGCTGTTCGGCATTGTGACCATGGTCGAAATGGCCCTGGTTAAACTGATTCACGAACGTTTCCCCAAGGGAAAATGGGAAGCGCACGTCAGTGCAGGACGCCTGCAGAAGGCACGTGACATTCAGCAAGAACGCCAGCGCCGCAATCTCTATTGTGACCTGATCGATTGCCTGCAGTTACCTGACAAGGCGCAGATTCTGGTTGAAGACACGGTGGCCATGGAACGCCTGGGCATGGAATCCAAAAGCGCTGCCAAGCGCGTCATAAAAGAACTTGAATCCCTGCGTAATCACCTGGCGCACGCCCAGGATATCGTCAAGCACGACTGGCCGCAGATTGCGCGCCTGAGCATGCGCATAGAAAAGATTTCGTAGCGATAAGTTGCTCTACTGCATTGATTCCAGTAGAATCAACCACATAAATATCCGCTTCGTTTGCTGCTTAACTGTTCTGATGAAGCGAACCTTGATAGACCCATCTGATTTTTGGTTTCACTTTCGGCACTGTATATAGCGCCTATATTCTCTGGCAGCAATAAGATATTAGTTTTTAGAAATTTAAAAAATAATGAGCGGAAATAGCTTAATCGCCTGCCACGAATGTGACCTGTTGCATCATCTCCATGAGATACCAACCGGTAGCACTGCAAAATGCAGACGTTGTGGCATGGCGTTACACAGCCCTAAGGCGGACACTATCAATCGTACACTGGCGCTAACTATTGCCGGTTTGATGCTGTTCGTCGTTGCCAATATTTTTCCTTTTCTGGCTTTTGATATGAAAGGCATCAGAACCGAAACCACCTTGTCTACAGGCATCAGACTCCTTTTTGAGCAGGGCATGTGGGAGATAGCAATCCTGGTGCTGTTAACCAGCATACTAATCCCGTTTTTTCAGTTACTTGCTCTAATGTATATATTATTACCCTTGTTGCTGAACCGAACGCCCCGCTATCTTGCGCTGGTTTTTCGTCACCTGCAAAACATACAACCCTGGGGAATGATGGAAGTCTTCATGCTCGGCATTTTGGTCTCGGTTGTAAAACTAGCCAAAATGGCAAACATCATTCCCGGCCTGGCAATATGGTCTTTTGTGGTTCTCATTTTCGTATTGGCAGCAGCTTCTGCAACGCTTGATTCGCATGCTATTTGGGAACGGGTAAAAATCAAGTCAGCGCCATGAGTATTCATACTAAAACGGCACTTTCAGCAGGACTGCTAAGCTGTCCCAGTTGCCATATGCTATCAAAGTGTCCTGAGACTAGCTCCAAGGGAAAATTGGCCTGTGCGCGTTGTGGGTCAGCACTGCATCGGCGTAAACCCAATAGCCTTGCGCGCAGCTGGGCGCTGGTGATTTCAGCCTTTATTTTTTACATCCCCGCCAATTTATTACCGATCATGAAAACGACAACGCTGGGACATACCCAGGAAGATACGATTATGAGTGGTGTGATCTACATGATAGTGAGTGGATCATGGCCGCTGGCTCTGATAATCTTTATCGCCAGTGTTTTCGTTCCTTTGGCCAAGCTGTTTATTCTGACCTATCTGCTGATCTCCGTGCAGCGCAAATCCCAGTGGCGCCCTTATGACCGGACGCGTCTATACCGGCTCACTGAAGCCGTCGGCCGCTGGTCTATGGTAGATATTTATGTGGTCACTATTCTGGTGGCACTGGTGAACCTGGGTAATCTGGCCACGATTGAGGCCGGCATGGGCGCCGTATTTTTCGGGGCGGTGGTGGTCATCACCATCATTGCCGCCATGACATTTGATCCCCGCCTGATCTGGGACAATATGGAGTTTGATGATGAGTGAACAAAAGAATGAAGACCTGACATCCGAAGAGATCCCTGAGGCAGCGATAGCGGAGCGCAAGGGCATTTCCATGGTCTGGCTCATTCCCATTATCGCCATCCTCATTGGCGCCTGGCTGACCTATAAAGCCTATACGGAAACAGGCCCGACGATTACGATTACTTTCAAGACGGCAGCAGGATTAGTGGCCGGTAAAAGCAAGGTCAAGTACAAGAATGTGGAAGTTGGCCAGGTGGAGGAAATCAACATCAGGAAGGATTTATCCGGCGTCGACTTGACGGTACAGATGAATCCAGGCATCAAAAAATACTTAACTGACAAGACCGACTTCTGGGTTGTTCGTGCCCGTATTGCTGCTGGCCAGGTATCAGGTTTAGGCACGTTGTTTTCCGGCGGTTATATTGGAATGGATCCGGTAGCGGAAGGCAAGCGCGCCCGGAAATTCGTGGGCCTGGAAATACCCCCCCCTATCACCACAGATGTACCGGGCAAGCGCTTCATACTACAAACCAAGCGGAGGGGGTCGGTGGATGTCGGCACTGCTATCTATTATCGCCAAATCAAGGTTGGACAGGTACTGGATTATAAGCTGGAAAAAAGTGGCGAACAGGTCGATATGGAAATTTTCATTCGTGAGCCCTATGACCAATATGTACACAAGGATACGCGGTTCTGGAATGCCAGCGGGCTGGATGTTTCCCTGAGTGCCGAGGGTATTACCATTGATACAGAGTCCTTCGCCAGCATCATGCTGGGGGGCATTGCCTTTGATACCCCGGCAAGCTTGTCCAAGAGTGGCATAGCAGAAGAGGACAGCGTGTTCTGGGTCTATAAAAATCGTGCGGCCACTCGTGAGCAAGTCTACACTGAAAAGAGTTATTTCCTGTTGCACTTCGATGGTTCTGTGCGTGGCCTTGTGCCGGGAGCGCCCGTTGAGTTCCGGGGCATCAAGGTTGGCCAGGTCCTTGATGTCAAGCTTATCATTGATATCCAGAAAACAGACGTCCAGATCCCTGTACTCATTGAAATAGAACCGGAGCGCTTTGTAATTTCCGGCAAAGATGCAAAACAAAAGTTCCAGAAGATAAGGCAACAGGATAAATCTCAGGACAGAAGGATTGTGATGGAGGCTCTGATCGCACAGGGCTTGCGGGCTACTATTCAAAGCGGAAATCTGTTGACTGGTAAACGCCTGGTAGCGTTTGATTTTTACCCGGATGCGGCGCCTGCAAAGCTGATATATGGTGGCACCTACCCGGAAGTACCGACGATACCGAGTGGCATTGAAGGGATAACAACCAAGGTTGCAGGCTTGCTTGAAAAGCTTGACAAGATTCCCCTGGAGAAAATTGGCATTAATATAGAAGCAGCGACTGCCAATCTCGCCAAAGTAACAGGGACGCTGGATCAGCTGCCACTAGAAGAGATGGCTGTCGCACTTGAGGGAGCCGTCACACAAGCAAACAGGACCTTATTGGGGTCAGCAGCACTGATGCGCCCTGATTCTCCATTGCAGCATGACCTGCGCAATACCTTACAGGAAATTTCTGAGGCTGCACGTGCCTTACGTGAGATGGCTGATTATCTTGAACGACACCCGGAAGCACTGCTTCGTGGAAAAGGAAAGTAACATGACAGAGAAGCAACGATTATTAAACATCGCGTGGTTGGTTGGCCTGGTGATACTGCTGAGCGCTTGCGCATCACGATCAACCAAGGTTGAATTCTATACCCTGAGCACAATCGCGACATCAGAAGCAGCACAGGCGACTTCTTGCGAGGGTATCACTATTGGTGTAGGGCCTATCAGCTGGCCCAAAATGCTTGAACGTCCACAAATTGTGACCCGTAGCGATGACCATCGTGTGATGATCGATGAATTTCATCGCTGGAGTGGCTCACTCCAGGAGGACTTTTCACGCACCATCGTCCAGAATTTATCGTTACTGCTTGCTAATGATCATGTCCTTATATATCCGAAGCAAGCGGGCCCGGATTTGAAATACCGCATTGATATCGATATCCAGCAATTTGATGGCAAACCGGGTGATGCCGTAATCCTCAAAGCGATCTGGCGGGCACGTAACCCGGTGGATAATAGTGTTCTGATGTCGGATAGCGTGACTATTCAAGCACCGGTTGCAACAGAGAATTTTGCAGCATTGGTTGCAGCTCAAAGCACTGCAGTAGGCTTATTCGCCAAGGATCTGGCTGTGGGAATAACAGGTTTGTGTAGCAGCCCGGACGGCACTTAAGTTAAAACCAAAAGGGTCAGGCTCGAATGGCACTGACTAAGCCCCCTCTCCTTGCAGGAGAGGGTTGGGGTGAGGTGAGTTAATAAGCTAAAGCATTGTTTTGTTTAGATCCCCTCACCCTAGCCCTCTCCCTGGGGGAGAGGGGACTTAGTCAGTGCACTCGAGCCTGACCCTTTTGGTTTCTCCCAGAGGGAGAAGGAATCGCTATGATTCTTCTGAAACAGACTCTTGATTCTGGTTCAACCACGCCATGAAAAGCTCATACCCCAGCGCCAGAACAATCGCACCAACAAACAAGCCGAGAATGCCAGACATCAACATACCGCCTATGGCGCCTAGCAATATCACCAGCATTGGCGTTTCCATGCCACGCCCCAGGAATATCGGTTTGAGGAATCCATCACTCATGCTGACCAACAAACTCCAGACAGTAAAGATTACCGCTGGTGTTGTATCGGCCACGGAAAACACATAGACAACAACCGGGCCGAGGATCAGCAGTGGCGGTAATTGCGCAACGGCAAGGACTAAAATAAAAATACTCCATAAGCCCCAGCCCGGCACATCCATAAAATACATACCAATTGCTGCCAGCACGGTTTGAATCAACGCAACGCCCAATACCCCCTGGGCAACGCTACGAATAGTTGCCGCGGCCAGGTCAGTAAAATGCTGCCCCTGCTTATCTCCAGTGAGCCGTGTGAATATTTTCAATGAGACGTGATACGCACCACTGGAACTAGCCAGTAAAATGCCTGAAATAATGATAGACAGGATGAACATTAATACACCACCACCGGCACCTGCAGCGAATGAAATAATCACCTTTGCAGCTTTTTTAAGTTCAGGACTGTATTTTTTCAATGTTTCCTCAAGATTGCTTGCAGCCTGACTCCAGATCGCGTGTACCTTTTCACCCACTAATGGCCACTCACTGACACTTTGGTCCGGGGGTGGGATGACTAAGGTACCCTGCTGTATCTTTGTCGCTATTTGCTGTGAAGTATCAACCAGTGAGCCGGAAATCATCACCGCTGGCGAGATCAATAATGCCAGGGCAATCAGCGTATATAACGCCGCCGCTATTTTATGTCGGCCACCTAACAGTGAACATAGTTTTAAATAAAGTGGGTGAATGGCAACCGCAATCACAATACCCCACATCACCGGAATAATAAATGGTGTAAGAATCTGGAAAACCCAGGCGAACAGGAGGAATGCCAGGCCAATGCGAATGACGGTATCAAACACGTGAGACGTAGATGATGGATCATTTATTTTTTGATCAGAGGTATTCATGGCATCTCCTTGAGATTATGATGCAACCTGTCTATGGCATCACTTTAGCATAAACCAAAATAGTTGGTGCTCAGCAAGCCTGAAAGTAATGTTTAATCATGCGCTAGTGCGACGCGTCATTTAGGCTAGAGAATCGTATACCCGTTTAATGGCCATCTCAGCACCGAGAATTGCAATCACGACGATTATAAAAGCGACCAGGCCATGGATTGGACCGCTGAAAACAACATCATCGCCAAAAAATAAATTAACAGTCTCAAGAATGACGATCTTCGATATGAAGAGTACGGCCCAGGTTGATAGACCTCGTAGCACCTTGGCCTTTGTACCAGATTTCGCCTTAAAGTAATTAGCGATACGGTGTTCGATTGCGATTGAAGCCTTTAGCAAAACCTGGAGTAACACTGCAGCAAGCAATGAAATGGTGAATGAGTCTATTTCAACATAACCCCAATATTCATCGAATAAATTGAGCACCGCCAAATCGACCAGCACAGCTGTAAAATACCGGATAAAAAGTTGCTGGCGGGTTGAAAATGCCCCGGCAACACATGGCTGAGAATCTACCCCTGTCATTGACTATTTTTCCCCTGATTCATTTTGGCGCTCATACTAACACACATGCACACATCATTTACTCCGAGCCATTTTGGTTTTCAAAATACCATCACGAAATACAGTGATTAACGCAGCGCTGGTCACGCCAATCATCAATACACCATTGACGGCTTCTAACGGACCCAGAAGTTTGTGTTGGCCGGACATAACGAGATCGCCATAGCCAAGCGTGGAAAAGTTGACTGCAGAATGATAAAAGGCTTCACCAAACTGACGGAATTCTCCCAGAAACAGAAACAACAGGCTCCAGACCGCAATCTGCATCAAGTTTCCGATTATGAGTAACAACATTACGATGTTTATGACAGCCAGGCTTGACCAAAAAGAAGCATTGTTCACTTGCGCCTCGTGCCGACCGTAGTACTGTAACGCTATCACAAATAGTAGCGATTGCAGTAAAAGGCAAAAGACCATGGTTAACAGACCGAGCAAGAGATTCATCAACATTGCTGTAGCTCCTCATTCCGGGGTAATGGCAAGCGCCTTGAGTGCCGGCGTGTGCGTAGATATTCGAGCAGATAGATCGCTAGCAAAGCATATAACGTAACGCCTATGATCAGGCCCATGCGAACCAGGGAGGCCGCATAAACATCTTTACCACTGCTGCTATCCTCAACAGCGGGACCTAGTACAATCAGCATGGTCACCACGACATTTTGCCAATAGGATGCAGTAAAACGACTGGATATCAGTTGGTAGAGTTTGCTTGAGAAATAGACACCGAACAAAAGCATCCATAAGGAAAACATCCATAAATTGGTAACAATATCCAATAGCATCCAGAACAGAATGGCAAAACAGCCGCCCAGAAAAGTTGATCCAAGCAATTCTCGACCCGCATCTCGCGGCGTAACCGATGAGCTTTGCAGCCCCAGGGCAACCGATTTCATGATGATAGGCAGGTACATTAATGGGTTGGTCAGCGTTAACAGATAGGCCGGCAATACGATCAAGGTGCCACGCAGTGCGATCCAGTTGGATTCCCCCGCAGTGCTTTTGGGGGCCTCGGCTGCTTTGGCAAGTGCCGGATCTTCCGGGAACCAGGGATAAACAAGCCACTGACAGATAATGGCGAGTCCAATGCCTGCCACCAGTGCATACACAACCGTTAGTGCAAGCACGAAGCTTACAGTACCAGCTGCTGAAATCAGCGTAAAACCTACTATAAGCAGCGCACCAGCTAGTACCTTACCCTTGTGCACAGCCAGATAAAAACTAAAGTACAGGCCCAATGCGACAATCAGCACGGCGGCTACCGGATACTCGAGGAGTAGCTGAATCAGTAGCAACCCAACGCCTAGCGTAAGTAGCGCCACCAGCATTAAGTTAAGCAAACCCTTGAAGCCCATCGGCGGTACCGGCTCGGCAGTCAGCATTAAAGCAAACAATGGGGCCAGAAATGGCAGGGGCATCTGCAAGGCATAGGCAAAACCTAATGACAACGCCATGATGAAAGACAAACGGAAAATACGCCTTGCCTGAATATGCATTTCAGTGTGAAGCACCTTCAATAGGCATAGGAGAACCAGCTTATCAGGCGAATATATAGTTTACCCAGTAATTTGAGTACGAAATGACCTTCGCTGTAGGCGATGACAGACGCCTGTCCACCGACGCGTAAATGCTTACGTAATTGTTCTTGCTGGACGACATCAAAACCGATCACAACAGGAAAACGCTGTGATTGGCGTAGCCAGTCACGATTATTTTCAATGGTCGGTAACGTGCCTGGCGGCTGCGCCTCACCGGCGCTGACACCCAGACCAATCGTTCTTACTTCGCCAACGAAGACTTCGCCGGGCAAGGCATCGAATACAATTTCTACAGGGCTGCCGGCATGCAAGTGACCCAGATTGTTTTCAGTAAACTCAGCTTCAATCCACACATCATGAATCGCAATCAGGGTCATCACCGGGCTGCCGGTGCCTGCAAACTGGCCGACGTCAGCACTCAAATCAGTAATCACGCCGCGCGAAGAAGCCTTTACAACGGTGTTTTCCAGATCCAATGCCGCTTTTTCCACATCATTACGGGCGACATTCAGAATGCTATTGTCTTCGGTATCTCCACCCATCTGTTCTATCGCCCGCTGGATCTCCGCCTCAGCCGCATCGACGCCGGCCCGGGCCTGATCCAATGAGGCTTGCGCAATCTCCAGTCGACGTACCGAGATAGCCCAGGGGTCCTTCACATATAACCGCTGCAGGCGGGTCGCATCCTTTTCTGATTTTAATTCATTGGCCAAAGCCGCCCGCAAATTTGCCCGTGCCGACTCCACCCCGGCGCTGCCCGCGCCCACTTCCCGCTCGGCATTTTCCAAATCTGATTGTGCCTGTTTCAAGGCGATCTCATACTGGGAGGGATCGATCTCGAACAGGGCCTGGTCCTCTGAAATTTCCTGATTGTTCTTGACCCAAACCTGGGTAACCACTCCCGCAACCTTGGGGGCCACCCCGATAACATAGCCTTGCACACGTGCCTGTGTCGTATAGGGAGTAAAACGATCCGCCAGCAAATACCAGGTTAAGCTGAGCAGAATCACCAGTACGATGGTTAATGTCCCTTTCTTGACCGAGGCCGCCGCACTGTCCTCGTTTGGTTTTTCGACGACTGCGTCATCAGGCGCTTGCTCTTGTTTACTCATTACTGTGCAGCTCCCGTTGGTGATAGTGGATTGTTTTGCTTGCCGGGTGTGGAGCTGGTAGTGAGTAAATCGCCCCAGTCTGTACGCGATTGCATGGTACTCCGAACGTCCTCGGGCACTAATTGTTCAATGGGTGCAGCCAACCAGCCACCACCCAAAGCCTTGTACAGGCTAATGATAGAACTGATATTGTTGCCCTGGTTAATAAGCTGTCGTTCGGCTTGTGAAAAATTGGCTCGTTGTGCATCAAGCACTCGTTGGAAATCCGAGTAACCTTCATGATAACGTGTATTGGCAATTTGCAGCGCACGCTTTGACGAATTCACAGATTCGTCCAATATAAGCTGTTGCTCCCATGTTTTTACAACACCAATCGTCGCGTCATCAATTTCACGTGAGGCCTGTAGTGCGGTCTCTTGATACTGCTCAATCAACTGTTGCAGACGTACGTCCTGCAGACGCACGTTATTTTTGATGCGCCCATGGTCGAATATATTCCAGCGCAACGCCGGGCCAGTCACCAGGGTGCCGATATCCGGGCTATTACTCTGCGTATTTCCCGACAGGCCGATACTTCCCAGCAGTGAAATTGCAGGATAAAAGTCGGCCTCAGCAATACCGATTTGAGCCGACTGCGCCGCCACCTGCCAAGCGGCGGCCCGCATGTCAGGCCGCCTTAGTAGTAATCGAGCCGGTATATCCTGGATAGCAGTCGATTCAATACTGGGCAATCTCTGCATCCCGCCATTGAGTTCTGGCATTTCTCCGGGGGGGCGTCCTAGCAAAGCACTCAATGCATTTCGGGTTTTCCTCAAGGTAATTTCGAGTTGAGGAACTGTGGCTAGCGTCGCCAGGTACTGGGTTTTAGCCTGTTGCAGATCCAGTTCGGAGCCTTGGCCACTCTTGAAAATTTGTTCGGTTATTTCATAACTGCGTTTTTGTATTGCGGCGTTCTCATTTGCGATAGCAATACGCAATTTAGTGGTACGATAGGCATAATACACATCGGCAACCTGGGCGCTGATTAATACCTGCACGTCCTGTTGATTCGCAACAGAGGCAAAAAAGGCGGCATCGGCAGATTCAATTCCACGCTTGAAGCGTCCCCAGAAATCCAGTTCCCAGCCTAAACTAAAGCCTGTTTCGTAACTGAAAAGGTCTTCGTTACGGTCAGACGACGCACCACCTTGTCGCCGGGTATTCACGTAACTGATCGCACCGCCAAGCTCTTGCACTTGCGGATACAAATTACTACCTGCTATACCCAGCAGCGCCTGACTTTCCAGGATGCGTAACCCGGCAATACGAAGCAGCAGATTTTCTTTTCTAGCCAATGCAATCAGCTGGTTCAGCGCCGGATCATCGAACAGCTTCCACCAAAAACGCAGATCGGCCTCGACCTGCACTTCCTGTGTATTGGCCTGTATGGATAAGGGGGGAGTCCAGCCCTCCAGCCAGTCCAGTTCAGGTTCCTGATAATCAGGGCCCAGGGTAGTACAGGCATTCAGTAAAAATGTGCTACAAAGCAGAATCAAACAGCACCACTGTGAATTAGCAGATTTTTCCGGCGAGCCGTCTTCTATAAGCTTCTGAAGAGCATATTTTCTAACTGCAGCGGGCAAGATTCCCTCGTTGATATCTCTGGTTTAAAACTCCGATATATTATATACGCTTGATCTTGTAGTACCTAACCAGAATCTGGCCCAACATGAAATGTTCTGATACTAGCGTGGTGTAGCGTATAAAGGGAATCGCGAGGCATGTAGACACAATAATTGTATGAGATACTGCCAGGAAAATTACAGCGATTGAAATTGCAGCTGTCTGAGGTTATGATCACGCCCTCGCTATTGAAGGATAATGAACCTGTTACTACACAGGATCGGTCTTGACAGCGTATTGATTTAAGAATAAACCCGAATATGATTACAAACCGCACTATCCAGTAGCGGTCTGAAATTCAAAACAGGAGACACGAATGAAGAATAAAGTAAATTCCACATTGACCCTTTTAGTGGCTGTTGCCTTTATGGTTGCCAGCGGCGTAGCTGCTGCAGAGGAAGGCAAGGTCAAAATTCTTGCGCCATGGAACAGCATTGGCCAAGCCTTTCCTATTGCCACTGACAAAGTGCTTTTCCAGGGCCGGGGCGAAGGCATCATGTACATCGAAAATGGCAAGAAAGAGACCCTGAATGCCGCGCTCTTTGTTTGCCCAGGCAATACGATTCTTGATTTAGAGAAAGGTACTGCCACTTCATCAGGGAATTGCATTATTACCCCTGCGGATGAGTCTGGCGACGTTGTGTTCGCAACATTCAGCTGTACCGGTGAGCCTGGCGCCTGCGCAGGAAAATTCAAGCTGACTGGTGGCACAGGTAAATTTGCAGGTATTACCGGCTCAAGTCAGGTGATGATACAGACGGTATTGGCTGACCTGGCGAGAAATGCAAAGACTGGCGCTGTTATCAAGGGATCTACTGGCCTGGCCATTTGGCCTGAGCTGAAATACAAGATCCCAGGTAAGTAATCTATAGCTCAGTCTCATTTATTTGATTTGTTGCAGGCCAGCCTGGCTGGCCTGCACTTATTTAGATACTCAGGTATTACCATTTCTCAAAGTACCATTCCTTCCAGAAACGCTCCCCAGGTATAAGCTATTCAATATTTTTATAACCGTATAACCAGCGGTTAACTGTATTGCCAATGTTGATAACGGTATGACTCACGCCAGCGGGTATCAGGATTTCTTCGCCGATAACCAGCCGCAGGAAAAATCACGCTTGCGCCAGTCGATGCGGGTGGTTGACATATTAATGCCCTGATTTCACTTTTCGGACTTGCTAAAGGGTTCAACGATGTCGCACAGCTTCACAAAGGCCTTGAGAATATCAGTGGCGGTGATGATACCGACCAGTTTGCCTTTGTTGATGACGGGCAAGGCACCGATTTTTCTTTTCACCATGATGGAAGCGGCATCGGCAGCTTTTTCTTCGGGTGCGATAGTGAGGGGTTCGCGACGCATGATAGTTCGAACTTTTCGGGCGGAGACGGTCAGGACGGTACCATCTTTTGATTCATGTTGTTTTTGTCGTGGTCCCAGAATTTTTTTGATGTCACGGTCAGAAATAATGCCCACCAGCTTGCCCTTTTCCGAAACAATCGGAATGTGGCGAATATTTTCATAGTGAAACAGAAAAAATATCCGATCAACCTTGTCCTCCGCCGTCGCAGTAATGACTTTCCTGGTCATCAGATCTTTGACTTTCATAATACTTCCCCGTATTTCATTGGCTTCTATTAAAATTACGCTTAATTTTGTCGTACATTGCTGAGCTAGCCGGCTTGTTTGTTCAACTCCAGCCATTGTTGTATGGCATTAATTTCGGCCTGCACCAGCGATCGTCTCTGTGACGTGACTTCCTGTAAATAGGATGTAATTTCGCCATGGTGATGCCATGCATCGGCAATATCCGCAAGCTCCTCCGCATTGACTTCTTTCAGCGTGGCGATGGTGGCATCCAGCACTTTACTGGGTTTTTCAACTAACTTGATATGATATTTATTGCCAATTATAAATACAGCGAAAATGAGGTACGGCATAAAATAAGTGAACATAAATACGATGTCCTGATCAGCCTCTGGTTCCTTTATAGAGGGAACAGCAACAAGCAGAATAAAACTGAGTACTGATGCAACTATTATGATGATGTAGATCAGGAAGCGTATATTTTTTTTTCGATAAACGGCGCGATCTTTTTTGGCTTGCTCGCGCTCAACTGTGATGTCGGCAAGCGCGGGGGGAGAACTGCTTATGTCGAACTCAAGGGCCATTATTTTCTCCTGTCATAATTCCTTTTTATCCAAGCCTGATTCATTCGCAATATGTTTTCTAAGCTGGAGAAACGTCTTTATTGATCCTAGCCCAGGCAACGGGCAGTCAGTAAGACTCACCCCATGAAATACAGCGCTCCAGGTGTTCAATCTTGTCCCGTTGCCCTACCAAAATTTCTTTGACAACATCACCCATGGAGATCATGCCAACGATTTTGTCATTTTCTATAACAGGTAGATGACGGATGTGATGCTTTGTCATCACAGCTAGACATTCCTCAACATTTTGATCCGGAGAGGTGTAAAAAACCTGGCGAGTCATTATTTCTTTGACCCTGGTCTCTTTAGCTGAGCGGCTCTCCAGGATCACTTCACGGGCACAATCTCTTTCAGAGAGAATACCAATAAGCGCGCCATCCAGGAGGACGGCTAGTGCACCTATCCCCTTGTCATTCATCAACTCAACGGCTTCGAATACGGTACCGTCAGGTTCTGCAGACCATATATTATGACCCTTACCCTCAAGCAGTTTTTCTACTTTAATCATACATTCCCTCCAGCGGTATCTTCTGTCCCATCGTAATATTAAAGCATAGGCCTCAGATTTATGACACTCACAGGCCAGTGAGCACCCTATTCGCCCTGAGAAATCAAATACCACTCACGTAACGGGGTGGTATACTGGCCTGCTATAGCGCATAAGGGCGACCCCTTTTGAAGCAATGATATTTAAGTATTTTCAAAAAAACATGGAAATCTGTGTACATGACCACCATCACCGATAAGCCGCTGTCTCGAGAAGACGTCAAACGCTTAAGAGAATTCAGAATTCTGCCTAATTTAACCAAGATCCCACTATTTATAGGCCTCATGATATTTTTGACATGGGCAGCCTGGACAACGGACTCGAGTCTCGTTAAATGGGCTGCCTATTTCGGCCTGGGTTATCTGTGGATGGGCATGGTGACCTTCATGCACGATGGCGTTCACTATACCTTATTTAAAGAAAAGTGGGCCAATTGGACGTTTGGCATCATCTGCATGATTCCGCTAATGGCGTCATTTATATCATTCAAAGAGGACCACCTCGATCATCACCGCTTCAATCGCACCTATGAAGATCCCGATGCCTTTACCATGGGCAAAAGGGGCGTTCTGGATTTTGTTCTATTCTATGCTTACATCGTTGCTGGCGCATTTCTGAGTTTTCTGCACTTTAACCTGCTCTACCCAATAAAACGATTTAACCTGCAACAGTGGTCCATACACCTGTTTGAAATTGCATTGAAAATCGCCTGTTACTGGGCACTCATCGCATGGGCATTGAATAATGGGGTTTTGGCTAAAATGCTTGAGGTTTGGCTGATCCCTGTTTATATCTTTTCCTTATTCAACTCAATCCGCTTTATTGCAGAACACTACGAAACGCCATGGAATGAAGGACAATTGATGGGCTCCCGAACAGTCACCTCAAACCCTGCGCAAAGTTTCTTTTGGAACAACATCAATTGGCATATCGGACACCATGTGTACCCCGCAATCCCCTGGTACAACCTCATCGAATTACACGAGCTGATGAAACCCACGATCGAAGCGAAGGGTGCAGTTGTGGACAAAAGCTATACTGCCGTCTTCTTCAAAGCGCTGTTACGGGGCCCGGAGACAGAAGAACGATTGAAAGTCGCGTTGGAGGAAAGGAGAAATTCATTTAACAGGCCGTCACCCTCACCGGGCTAGCACCCCGGTATCCAGCCTCGTCGGACAATGTAGTCGAACTCCGCTCACTTAGCTCCGGCGGTTCAAATAAAGTTCGCCTCGGGAACTTCACCGGAGAGCAGAAGAACACGATGTGTCGACTACAGACTTCCATTACGCCACCTAACGGGGAGTCGTTTGCTGCTTACATAAAAGGCGCATTCAAGAATGAGTTCGTGGTTTCAGATATCTACGATGAAGGGGCTGGCATAGAGCTGTCGGGACGCTTAATCAATGCTGAGGTGGATTCCGTTGGGACAGGAACGTGGAGTCTGGAAATGGAATTCTCAGTATCTGGCAAGTCGCCTTTTACTATAAAGGTATCGTATCCCTACCGGAGCGCCTATATTGCCTATCAGGCATGCCGGAACGCCATGAATGCTTTACCCGCTGCAGTCCAGGAACTCATCCATAAGGTAGTGCAGAACCCTTCTTTTCAGAAAGCACTAAAAAAATCCTGATATCTGAAGAGTAATGGGGTCGGTGACAAATAATACTTATTCTCAGTTGTCACCGACCCCATTATTGCTCTCAAATTCAAGTTGCCAGCCCTTATCAACCGGGTATTGGTCAAGAAACCCGGCATTGACTTCCAATACATAGGATACCAGCGCACCGGAAGAATAGCGTTTGCAAGGGTCTGCCTGACAGGGTGTCATATGATGGCCATTGATGAAACGGCCTTCCTGGTCAAAAAACAGGACGTCCAGCGGGATGAGCGTATCTTTCATCCACATGTTGATGCGCTCCGGCGGTTTGACAATGAACAACATGCCGTACTCTTTAGCCAGGTGGGTGCGATGCTGTAGCCCGGCCTGTCGCTGTTTTGGAGTTGTGGCCAGCTCCACCTGTAGTGAAATCTGCATGTCTGGTGATTGAAGGAAGACGGTCGCATACGGCACTGATGCACAGCCCCACAACCCGAGCAGAAAAAAAAGGGGGAAGGCGTACTTTCCCCCTTTCAGGTGTTGACCAAGTCCCTTCATCCTGGACGAACGACTCATTCCTTATCGTATTATCTCGGCTCGTTTGCTCATGCTAGCAAGAATTGACTCTGACGTTGATGCCGGCATACCGGCATCGGCTGCTAAAACTGCAGTCTCCGCAATTGCATCATCCATCTGCGCGGTCAGACCGGAGAAGATACTATCCATGTCCTGCTCACGCAGCCCGGCTTTTTGTCCCGTCTGATAGAAATGCCGGAGCTGGATTTGTTTTAGACGATAATAGTTTTTGTTACCCAAGGCCATTGCTAACTTGATCTTCTGATCCGGGAATTCCGGCCAAGGCGCGGCCGACATCACATCGTATAGAGGGGTGAGTCTGTAGCCACCTGGCGAGAGAAATATCGAGAAGTTTTTGGCATGGCCATCGATGGCCGCCAGCAGCCAGAATACGATCTGCGCCTTCATAAAGGCCAGGCGGTCTTCATAGGGGGCGATCGCGCCGTTCAGGAATTCCAGAACACCGACAATGCCCGGTCCGCCATCGCTTTGATATTTCCGCACAGGCGGAATACCCAACGCTTGACAAATATCCTCCTGCGGCAGCCGGTATAACACACCGCCTTGCCAAACCCGATCAAAACGCTCAACGGCAATCACGGGTTTGCCATCAAATATCAGTACCTCGGCATTTGCCGACTCAAGCCCTAAAGCACGACACAGCACAAGGCAGAGCCATTCATTCCACGGACCTTCTTTCATTGCAGGTTTGAAGATATGGGAAGTCGGTGTCGGTCCGAGTGGAAGCTGCCATTGATTATTGATACGGAGAAAGGCGGTCTTTTCCTGTACCCCGGCAATCGAGATACGAAAGTCATCCCTATCGGCATACATGCCGAGGGGGTTGGTTCCAAGGGACGCAAGCCGGGCGGCAATCTCATCATCGGTTACCGGCCTGTATTCCATTTTTGTTGGATCGCCGGGATCAAGACCCTCGGGAACAAAACGCAGCGCCCCCACACAATCCCGCCCGATGACCGCCAGGAGATCAAAGCTACCGGCGCTATCGGCCTGCTCACGCGCAGCAATTTTTTCTCTTACGCTGCGATCATCG
>QIGV01000073.1 GCA_003230085.1 Gammaproteobacteria bacterium | reverse complement strand
TCACGCATGGATGACGTGATCTATGAGGAATTCAAGGGAACCGGTAATATGGAAATTCATCTGGATCGCAGAATTGCTGAAAAACGAATATATCCTGCCATCAATCTAAATCGTTCCGGTACGCGTCGGGAAGAGCTGCTGACCAAGCCTGATGAGTTACAGAAAATGTGGATTCTAAGAAAGCTCCTTCATCCTATGGATGAACTGGCAGCTATTGAATTCTTGTTGGACAGATTGAAGGCAACCAAATCTAATGCTGAATTTTTCGATTCAATGAAGCGCTAGAGCATTTCATACGGAAGCCAGCATCACCACATTTTTTCCAGATCAAGTTTTCCCGATTGTACAATCGCAACCTTGCCATCCGGGTTGGGTGTTCCAATTAGGCGCAATGCGTTTTGCAAATCCGAGCGGCTGGTGTCACGAAGCGTAATTTCGGCAGTGAGTTTGTAACTGCCGTCAGGTTGTATGAGTAATAGGCCTTCTGTCTGAAGCGGGCCGCCTGTATCACTTAGTACACCACGTATACCTTCGTCAGTGGTGTCAATAACCATCTTGAAGTTGCCTATTGTGGTATTGATAGGAGGCCCCAGACCGGCACCGTCTATTTTGAGAATTCCCTCTACCGTGTCTATAAGATGGTCAGAAAGTGTCAAATTCTCCAGTTTAATATCTAAATCACCTATCAGACCCATGGGGCTTTTACTGATGAATGACTCGATATCATTCAGTGGTAGCTGCCCGTCTACATCATGTAGAAAAATCTTGCCACCAAAAGTGCGCCCACTGACAGCTGTCATTTTTCCGGTACCTTTTGAAAATTGTATTCGTGCTTGCAGGCGCCCCTGGATCAGTGCCCATGGGTGTAGTTTCCAGCGAAATTCCTCAAGACGATTCACACCAATATCAGCTACGGTAGACTGCCCTTCCCAGATGCTGCCACTGATCTGGTAGAGCGATACGGGCAGTTGTGAATTACTCTTGAGCAGAGCGTAGACCTGAGTGGCAGGTATCTGGCTCATTACAAACACGAAATAGACCACTAGTGTGAAAGCGCCGTAATACCAGATTTGTTTCATCCCTGGCCACCTTCCAGCGTAACTCGTACATCGACCAGCCCATTTCTATCCTGGCGATCGATTGTAATGCTAGTGACTCGAGTACGATATTGTAGCTGTAATTTTTCCAGCCAACTGATCACGTCGTCAAAGGCTGCCGCTTCCATGCGTATATTGACCTTGTCCTGTCCCTCGGGTTGCACACGTTTGATGGATTGTGCAAGCCCTTGCTGTTTTGCGGTCTGGTCGGTCAGTGCCAGCAGTGATTGCCTGGGCTGGGTCCCGGACGTTGGAGCGGACATTCTACGTAGCCGTTGTACTTCCTGGCTGGCCTGGATCATCCAGGATTCAAGCTGTTTTTGCTCCGCAACGGTCACTTGTAGACGTGCAACCTTGTTTGATAAAGGGGCCCAGATCAGCCCGTAAAGGAACAGAACTGCTACAACTATACTGCCACTTATCAGCAGGCGCCGGTCGCGTGTATTCAGGCTCGCAAAAAACTCCTTCATAATGCGGTACTCCTGAGCTGCATGCGGGCTTCGACTTTGCCGTTGCGGGCAGTTGCGGACTGAATTTCCACCTTGAGTCTTGCATCATCAATCAGGCGCTGTTTGAGTTGATCCAACGCTTGCAGATCATTGATGATCAGTGCGATATCCAGACGCCCCTCACGATAGCTGAAACGTTGCAGCTCCAGCTCCTTAGTATTACTAATCGCTTTTCCGCCGGACTTCAAAATATCAAGAAAATCACTGTTGAGCCCACTATCTCCCGAACGCAAAGCGGTTAGGTGGCGTTGCATCTGGACCTTGGGGTTGACCACACGACGTGCATCCGGGAATGTATCCCGGTATATTTTTTCGATATTTTTTGTCAGCAAAGTCTCTGTCTTGCTGAGTTGAAAATAGTCAGCAATGGTCATGCCGCCATTGGTGATGATCAGTATTGTCAGTAGTGCAAGCGCAGGGATCCAGGGTCGCCACAGTTTGCCTAGTTGTTCGCGCCGACTATATGCCCCCTGCAACAGGTTGATAACAGTGTTTTCATTATAGCCTCTGGCCAGGAAAGACAGGGGGTCTTCATTAATCGCTTGTTCCGATAGTTCAACAGTATCATCCAGACCAATCAGTGGTGCTGGTTGAACTTCTCGGTAGAAACAGTCGATTGTATCGGGTGCATTCTCACCGGCTTCTTCCAGAAATATTTCGGTAATGGTTGTGAGGTTTTCATTATCGATTGCAGCGCCACTCTGCGCACCTGTCCGTAATAGTGAGTGGTTCTGGTCCTGGAAGAGCGCCCAGTGGCCGGGTGTCTGCTCCAAGCACAGGATGTCGGGTACCAGGATGTCCGGTTCAATGTCAAAGGATCTGAGTCGGGCAAGCCAGGTATCCATGATCTTTTTTTCGATAACGGCAGTATTTACAATGCCGTTGTCGTCTCGTTCTCCAAGGGCGAAATGTAGCTGGTCGATATCGGATACCAGCTGATCTTCCAGCATGAAGGGTAGAGCACTGAGGATACGTTGCCGGTTACGGCTGGGGATTTGGGCGTGACCCAGAAATACCATACTGCCGGGAATGATCACGATAGTCCGCGCACCTGCCGCCTGCAGTGAGGCTTGCTCCAGCCCCTCCTGAATTTCTTCCGTGTTTTCCGGGTCCGATGAATCGGTGACCAGCCAGCTGACCGGCGCTTCTTCCTCGAATGGCAGATAGATAAAGAGGTGCTTGCTCATTCAGTATGCCCCTTGTGCCCGCATGATGATCTGTGTGCTGGCATCATCGGCTCGTGATAACAAGCTGTATAACTGCGTCTGGGCACGTTCAAAGCGAACATTTGCGCTAATCATAAAATGATTGCTGGCGACACTGATACCGCCAATATTTTCTTTCTTATCTTTCAGGACACCTTGATTCATGAAGGCATTGATATCTTTGTAGCCGCCATCCCCGCGTGCCTCGATTAGTTGCTCTGCTTCAGACTGGCTCATGCCCTCGAGTAATGTCATCAGCACGGGCACCGTGGCGGTATTGACATTGATGGTGGTGCGGATGGGTAATGTCGTGACGTGCTGGGCGAGGACATCATAGATTTTTCGATCGACGCCCTGGACTAATAGTAATTCGCTGGGGCTGGCCATTGGCCGGTTGGGCGTGCGATACGGGGGTATTCTACCAAGATATTCATTATCCTCTGCACCATCGGGGAAGCCCAGCTCCTCATTTGTATCCATCCAGTCAACCACTGCAAGTGCGATCCTGCTATCAATACCCAAGGCTTGCAACAGTCTTTTGAACCGGGTGATATCTGCTGCACTGGCGGCGCCATTTTTGACCAGATTGTTGAGGTTATAACGACCTTGTAAATCTTCTATACTACCTGATAGGAGCGCGCCTTCTACCGTGATGGGCGGCAAAATTGTTGCCCAGTCTTCTTTTAGGTGATCGGTGCCGCTTTTCTTCCTGTCTTTTACCAGAATTTGTTTTGCCCACTCTTCCACGCCCAGCGCAAAGAGGTAGGCCTGGTCGCTACCGAGCACATTGGTGGTGCGGCGCATATCCAGCTGCTGGCGCGCTGCCATGGAAACCGCAGTGACCGTTGCGATTGCCGTGATCAGCAGGGCTGTGACCAGTGCCACCCCGGCTTGTTTTCTACGTATTATTGCCTGCATTTTGCTGTAATTTTACATTAAATCCTTGGGGGATACGGAACAGGCGTGTAATGCGCCCCAGTTTCTCATTTTCAATAGAAAATTCAATGGCCTTTGGCAATCCGGGTCGTGTGGTTCTGGTGGGATCCGGTATCGGCCATTGGTTTATCCATTTGAATTGTTCGTCCAGGTAGCGAATTTCAACGGTCTCTATTTCATCCACCAGCACACCTTCCTGGAATTTGCTGTCCTGTGCGCGGTCAATGACGCCCCAGGTTCTGCGATTGACCTTCTCGTCTTCAAGGAGGTAGGTGACGCGTAGCAGATTGCTACGTGCAAATCCGGCAGGGTTGCGTCGTCCGGTGCGGCTGAATTCAATAGCGCTTGCGGTCCCTATCAGGGCGGGTTGAATATCACCAAAAGTATCACGAATTTCTCTATAGATAATCTGCTCAATATCACGTGTCATCACAGTAAAGAGTGTTTGCAGCGCAATCAGTCGTTCAGCCTGTGCTTCAGTACGCTGGCGCGCATCCAGCACGGACTGTAGCGTGCTGTATGCGATGATGGACAATACCGCGAAAAGCGACAGTGACACCAACAGTTCGATCAGAGTGAAGGCCGCCTGTTTCGCGTGGTGTCCAGGGCCGACTCTTTGTCGGTGAGAAGGGCAGAGTGCCATGATTACGGTGTCGGCTTACCCAGATAGGCAATCATACTGCTCTGGGGTGTTTTACTGTCTTTGCTGCTATCCACGGAAATATCGAGACGTCGAATGCTGTCATCAGCCGTATCAGTGATTACCAGGGTCCAGAACCACTCCTGCTTGGCCATGGTCGTGCTGCCTTTGACATTACTGACCGAGGGCCATTTATTATTGATCTGTTGTTCGGCGATCAGGTTCATGGCGACCCAGTGTGCGATGGTGCGGTCGCGCAATTGGGCGGTGTTAATAAGGTGGCGGCTGACTTCGCTGATAACAGCACCCAGTGCCACAGCAACAATTGCCAGCGCCACGAGTATTTCAAGCAGGGTAAACCCATGCTGTTTCGAGCGCTGTCTGTCGGTCTGTGCTGGCATAGATGATGTGACTGTTTAAGGCTGTTCTGAATCTGAACTCAAGTTAATTTTCCCACTGATTTCAGTAATGACGTGATAGCTGGCTTCTGTATCATCGGCCTTCAACAGAATATCAACAGGGGTGATTTCACCACTGGAGAACAGGTAAATACGAGGATTTACCTCCTCCTCTGTTTTCATGAAATCAAAGCGTT
This sequence comes from Gammaproteobacteria bacterium, assembly GCA_003230085.1. Taxonomy (GTDB): domain Bacteria; phylum Pseudomonadota; class Gammaproteobacteria; order SZUA-140; family SZUA-140; genus SZUA-140. The sequence goes on along the minus strand of QIGV01000073.1, from coordinate 16,804 downwards.
CGTCATCAACGAAAACTTCAATGCGGATCGACCCCGGCATGGTTCTGGCGCGTAAGATCGGATCTTCCACCGGCAGCCATTTTTTTTTGACTAGAACCAGAAAACGATAACCGTCATCGCTAAATTCCAGGGCATATTCACTACTCTGGAGAATTGCTTCCTGGCTGGCAAGTTTGATCAGCTCCTGTAGCCGTTGTGCCTCAGCCTTGACGTCATCACCCTTGTCAGGATTGATGGAGATAACCACCAGGCCAACGGTAATGCCGATGATCAATACGACAACCAGCAGTTCTATTAGAGTAAACCCTGCTGCTTTTCTCTTGATCAGCTTATCAGGCTGTATTTTCACCTTGATGGCGTATTATATGGTGAATCCTAACGACTGCTTGAAAAACTAACCTTCCAGGTTCCAGTTACCAATATCGGCGTCTTCACCCTCACCCCCTTGCTGGCCATCGCGACCTAGCGTAAAGATATCAAATTCCCCTTGTGTGCCAGGGCTGAGTAGTTGATAAGTCTTGTCCCAGGGATCCTTGGGTAGACGGGCCAGGTATTTTGGTATCAGCGCCTCCAGTCCTTCATCGGTGGTGGGATAGATATGATTATCCAGCCGGTACATGTTCATGGCGCTCTCAATGGCGCGGATATCTGACTTCGCCTTGACGATCTTTGCCACCCCCGGTTTGTCCATGATATTCGGGACAATAAAAGCGGCCAGAATACCCAGAATCACGACGACAACCAGTACTTCAATCAGGGTGAATCCTCGTTGATACAGGCGATGAGCTTTTGAAGCTTGATTCATGGTTTTTTCCATCATGGAGTTATTCCTATTAGATTACCAGTTGATTCAGATTTATGATAGGCAGGAGCATGGCTAGAATGATCACCAAAACGATCCCGCCCATTACCAATATCACCAGCGGCCCGAAAAGTCCGAGCATGGTTTGCATCAGTGATTCCAGTTCCCGTTCCTGACTATCCGCAGCGCGTTCCAGCATTGTTTCCAGCTTGCCGCTGGATTCACCGCTGGCAATGAGGTGAATGGTCATGGGGGGGAAATATCCGCTGCGGTCTAATGCACGGCTCAGGCTGGCGCCTTCACGGACGCTTCTGGCGGCGGCATCAACGGCGTCATGCATGGGCAGGTTGGTGACCACCTGCGCCGCGATTTTCAGAGACTCCAGAACCGGCACGCCACTGGCACTTAGAATACTTAAGGTGCGGGCAAACCGGGAGGCATTCAATCCCCTGACAAGATGCCGGATTAATGGTATGGCCAGCTGCAGTCGATGAAAGCGTCGTTTCGGCCCCTTGCGCCGTAGTAGAATGCGTGCGCCAACCGCTGCGATAATCAGCAGGACTAGAACCCAGGGACCGCTTTCGCGGGTAAAATCACTCACTGCAATCAGGCCGCGAGTTAGCGGGGGCAATTCCTGCCCCATGTTTTCGAAGACCTCGATGATCTGGGGTACCACATAAGTCATCAGCCCAGCGACGACCAGGATCGCGACGATAACGACCAGGATAGGATAGATGAGCGCCTGAACAACTTTATCCTTGAGGACCTGGCGATTTTCGGTGTAATCGGCGAGACGGTCCAGCACCTCGTCCAGATGCCCGGATTGTTCACCGGCCGCGATGGTTGCTCTGTAGAGATCAGAAAAAACCCGAGGATAGTCGGCCAGGGCGGTTGCGAGCGGATGACCTTCCATCACTCGCGAGCGTACGGCGAGAAGCAGGTTTTTCAGGCGCGTTTTCTCGCATTGCTGCGAGACGGCCCTGAGCGATTCTTCAATGGGGAGGCCGGAACGCACCAAGGTGGAAAATTGGCGGGTGATCAGCGCAAGATCTGTTGCGCTTACTCCCCTGCGCAGGCTGAACAAGCGTTGATCGCTATCTTGCTGTAGCTGGCTGATTTCAGCGACTGCAATGGGGGCCCAGCCTTTTTCACGTAATTGCTGCCGGATCTGGCGTGGTGCGTCACCCTCCAGGACACCCTTGCGCTCTTTTCCATTGGTGTCCAGTGCTGTGTATTCAAAGGCGCCCATAATTGATTACCTAGACTTCGTGGGTCACGCGCAAGACTTCCTCCAGAGTCGTATCACCAGCCAGGATACGCCTGACACCATCCTGATAAATACTGGGTGCTTTGTTATGGGCATAGTTTTCGATCTCTTGTTCCGAGACACAGTCATGGATCATGGTGCGCATTGTATTGTCAATTTCTATCAGTTCAAAAATAGCGGTGCGTCCTCGGTAGCCGGTAAAGTTGCAGGTCTTGCATCCACTACCTTTGTATAGCGTGAGAGGGTGTTCCTGGGGATTGCCCAGCGCTTCACATTCAGAGGGGGAGGCTTCATGGGGCTGTTTACACGCAGCGCACAACACCCGTACCAGTCGTTGCGCCAGTACCCCTATTAGACTGGAGGCGAGCAGAAAAGGTTCCACTCCCATGTCACGCAAACGCATCATCGCGCCGATGGCGGTGTTGGTATGCAAGGTGGAAAGCACCTGGTGGCCGGTCAGGCTGGCCTGAACAGCAATTTCAGCTGTTTCTAAATCCCGGATCTCACCTACCATGACGATGTCCGGGTCCTGGCGCAGGATGGCGCGCAGACCACGGGCAAAGGACATTTCGATCTTGCTCTGAACCTGGGTCTGGCTAATGCCGTCGATATGATATTCGATCGGGTCTTCCACCGTCATGATGTTTGCGGTTTTGTCATTCAGTACAGTCAGCATGGCGTACAGTGAGGTGGTTTTCCCGGAGCCGGTGGGGCCGGTGACGAGGATAATGCCATGGGGGCGATGGATAATTCTATCGATACTTTCCAGTCCAGGTGGAGACATGCCGAGTTGTTTCAAGTCGAGCCTGCCTGCCTGTTTGTCCAGTAAACGCAAGACCACACGCTCTCCATGTGCTGAAGGCAGTGTGGAGACACGCACATCGACGGCGCGGTTGGCGATTCTCAGGGAGATACGACCATCCTGAGGCAGTCTTTTTTCCGCGATGTCCAGTTTTGCCATGACCTTGATGCGTGATACCAATATGGGAGCCAGGACCCGGGCAGGCTCCAGCACCTCTCGCAACACGCCATCCACACGAAATCTAATTACAAGGCGACTTTCATAGGGCTCAATGTGAATGTCAGAGGCGTTTTCTTTAACTGCTTCAGTTAGCATGGCATTGATGAGCCGGATAATGGGCGCATCGTCTTCGCTTTCGAGAAGATCCTCAGGTTCAGACATCTGCTGAGCAATGCTTGACAGATCCAGCTCATCACCCATCTCGCCAATCATTTGCATAGCCTGAGAAGTACCATGCTCATAGGATTTTTGCAGGATATTATCAAATTTCTCTGGCGCAATGACCTCCAGTTTCAGAGGCAGGCCCATATAGCGGCGCACTTCCGCCAGCGTCATGCTGGTGACATTGGGCCTGCACAGCGCATTCGCGATGCCATTTTCAACGGTCGCAACCAGTACGCCCTGGCGTTTCGCATAGGCAAAAGGCAGGCGCTTGTCTTCGCTGGCCGTCTCCGCCTCAAGATCGATGGTCGCGTCCAAAGAGTTACTTTCAGTTGGTTCGTATCGTTGATCCAGTGTCATGGCGACAAGGGAATGGTATCCCTGGGTGGTTCGTTGGCGTCGCTATCGGGCTCGGTAGGGCGGACGAATGACGGGGGAACGGAAAGGTAATTATCCAGCGAAGGGATGAGGGGAATCTCGTCATCATGTAGAAACAAATGTTTTTTCTCACGGACTTCCAGTTGCTTGTTGCGCATCCAGTTATATTTGGAGCGGGTGACGTTCTGGGCAACATTCTCATCACGGATGATGGTGGGGTGGATGAAGACCATCAAGTTCTTTTTTTCCTTGGAGGTTGATCTTCGCGTAAACAGGTTTCCCAGCAACGGGATATCACTGAGGAACGGCGTTTTGTTGACCGTTTCTTTAAGGTCATCACTGATCAGGCCACCGAGGACGAGGATTTGCCCATCATCCACCAGGACGCTGGTCTTGATTGAGCGTGTATTGGTAATTAAGTCTACCGCGATTGGGGACGCATTCAGGCTGTCAATTTGTTGTTCAATATCCAGTTTTATAGAGCTACCCTCATTGATCTGGGGTGTGACCCTGAGCGTCAGGCCGACGTTTTTACGCTGAATGGTCTGAAAGGGATTGGCGGGGTTCCCTGTGCTACCGCCGGGTGTGGAAAAGGCGCCCGTTAGAAACGGGACTTCCTGGCCCACGATGATTTCTGCTTCTTCGTTATCCAGGGTCACCAACGTCGGTGTTGATAGCACGTTGGTGTTGCCATCACCCTGCAGGGCTCGTACCAGTACAGCAAAGCGGGTCTTGCCTTTTTCAAAACGGCCGGCGCCCAGCGTTATACCCTGTCCCACTGACGGGGCAGTGCCACTAACGATAGAGCTGACAATATCCACGAGCCCGCCCCCAAGATTGACAAGGCCAACGGGAGCAGTGCCGCCACTTTGTGTGCCATCGACGATCCATTCAACGCCCAGTTCGTTATTGAGATTGTTGGAGACCTCGGCGATGATCGATTCGATCAGAACCTGGGCGCGGCGGATATCCAGCTGCATAATCACCGATTCCAGGGATCGAAATATGTCTGCTGGTGCTGTGATCACCAGTGCGTTGGTGTTCTCATCAGCTTGTATGTTGACCGGTACCTTCTTGGAGCCGGCGGCGCCAGTTTTGCCTTTCTGTTGCTGTTCCACAACGTCGCTAACGCCAGTCAATACCGGCACCAGATCCTTGGCCTGGGCATAGCGCAGGTAAATCACCCGGGTATTGCCCTGGTTGGCCAGTGGCGTGTCGAGATGGGAAATAATGGTGCGCAGGCGCAGCCGACCGGATTTACCACCGCCGATAAGAATGCTATTGGTTCGCTCATCGGCAATTAGCATAGGTGAACCGGAAACGCCAGCGGTGCGTTTTTTCGCACCGCCCTGCTGTTCGAGGGCGGTCAGGATACGGACAACCTCGGATGCAGAGGCGTATTGCAGGGAAATTATTTCAATGGCGTCGCTACTGGGTATATCAATGCGCTTGATGATATCCATCAGGCGTTCGATATTGGCCGCACGATCAGAGACGATGAGTATATTACTGGGGACATAGGCGGCCAAGTGCCCCTGCTGGGGCACCAGGGGCCGCAGGATGGGTACCAGCTGAGAGGCGGAGACATGGTGGAGCTCGATGACCCGGGTGACGACTTCATCCCCCTGGCCCGGGTTGCGCGCATCTGCCAGTGGTAGTGCATCCTGCTTGGCACTGGCGTCGGGCACAATTTTAATGACGCTGCCGCTGGGAATGGCGGAAAATCCGTGAACATCGAGGACCGACAGGAATACCTGGTAGACTTCATCGCTTTCCATCGGGCGGGAAGAGATGATGGTTACTTTGCCCTTGACCCTTGGGTCAACGATAAAATTCTTGCCTGTTATTTCCGAAATAGTGCCTATAACAGCGCTAATATTGGCGTCCTTGAGATTGAGTGTGACCGGTTGCGCCAACACCGGTGTCACCAGAACGAAACCGATCACTACGATGCTCAAACAGCGCAGTAAGTAATGGCCCCAGACCTGGGTTCCTCGAACGGGTCTCTCCTTTGTCAGGCGATTAAAAAAATTCATAGATCTATTGAGGCAACACAATAAGCTGTGGAGTTCCAGGCAATTGTGTATTTGCCAGCACAGGGTCTGGTTAAATACTCAATAAAGATCAACTTTGTTTTATATGCCATTTGCAACTGATTGTGTTAAAAAGGACACATAAGTATATGTTGTAATGTTCATTGAACAAAGTTTTTCCCGAGACAGGCTGGAATAAAAAATGGCAAAGGAAAGTAAAAGAATGCAGTCCTTCAAGTACGACTACCTGGGCATGGATACCGATTCTATCATACGTTCCATGGCAAATCGCCTTGAATACCTGGTAGGTAAAGATCTTTATACGGCGACAGAGCGGGATTGGTTCCATGTGGCGGCCTATGTGGTGCGTGACCGGTTGATGGAACGGTGGATGGAAACCATGCGGACCTATTACCGGGAAGATGCCAAGCGCGTTTATTACCTGTCCATGGAGTTCCTGATTGGCAGAACCTTGATGAACAGCCTCCTGAATATGGGTATTTTCGATGAAGTTTCACAGGCTTTCAGTGATGCAGGTCTCGATTTGGAAAAAATCTGTGAAATGGAGCCGGATGCAGCGTTGGGTAACGGTGGTTTGGGACGGCTTGCGGCCTGCTTCCTTGATTCGATGGCCACATTGGGTATTCCCGGCTACGGTTATGGCATTCGCTATGAATATGGCATGTTCAATCAGCAGATAGAAAATGGCCACCAGATTGAACATCCTGACAACTGGTTACGTAATGGAAACCCATGGGAATTCCCCCGGGCTGAAGTGATATACCCCATAAAATTCCATGGCCGCGTGGTTGAATACCCTGATGATGCAGGCAACCTCCACTATCACTGGGTCGATAGCGAAGAGGTTATCGCCATGGCCTATGACACACCGATCCCGGGATTTAATACCAATACGGTCAACAATATGCGCCTGTGGTCCGCCAAATCATCCCGGGATTTTGATCTCAAATATTTTAATGAAGGTAATTATATCAAGGCGCTGGAGGCGGAAACCGAATCAGAAAATATTTCCAAGGTGCTCTATCCCGATGATACGACCTATATGGGCAAGGAGCTGCGCCTCAAACAGCAGTACTTTTTTGTCAGCGCCACCCTGCAAGACATCCTGTACCGCTTCAAAAAATATAATCAGTCCTTTGATGAGCTGCCTGACAAAGTTGCCATACAGCTTAATGATACCCATCCGTCGATCGCCATTCCCGAGATGATGCGTATCCTGGTGGATATCGAAAAACTTGAGTGGGATCATGCCTGGAACATTGTTAATAAGACGTTTGCCTATACCTGTCATACCCTGATGCCGGAGGCGCTGGAAACCTGGGCGGTTAGCCTGTTCCAGCAAATTTTGCCTCGACACCTGCAGATCATCTATGAAATCAACCAGCGCTTCTTAAAAGATGTCACGCATCATTTCCCTGGTAACCCGCAGCTGTTGCAGCGCATGTCTATCATCGATGAATCAGGGGAGCATTGCATCCGCATGGCTAACTTGGCGATTATAGGTAGTCACAAGGTCAATGGCGTAGCGAAACTCCATACCCAGTTAATGAAGGAGACCATTTTTGCAGACTTTGATCGCCTCTATCCTGGTAAAATAATAAATAAAACCAATGGAATAACGCCGAGACGGTGGCTTCATCATGTCAATCAAGACCTGTCAGCTTTGATTACTGGGCGGATCGGGGGAAATTGGGTGACCGATCTGGATCAGCTGGGCCAGCTGGTTCACTGTGCCGATGACGATGCCTTTTGTGAAGAATTCAGCGCTATAAAAAAACGCAATAAAGAGCGTCTAGCCTCGTTGATACAGCGGCATATGGCGATTACGGTCAATCTTGAAAGCATGTTCGATGTTCATATCAAGCGTATGCATGAATATAAGCGTCAGATGATGAATGTGCTGCATATCATCACCCTATATAATCGTCTCCGCGCCGATCCTGCGAGCCAAATGATACCGCGCACTATCATTTTCTCTGGCAAGGCAGCGCCGGGGTATGTGATCGCCAAAATGATTATTAAACTTATCAATGATGTCGCGGATATTGTCAATAACGATCCATTAATCGGCGATCGCCTCAAGGTTGTTTTTATCCCTAATTATGATGTAACGACTGCCAGTGATATTATTCCGGCGGCTGAGCTTTCCGAGCAGATCTCAACAGCCGGTATGGAGGCATCGGGGACGGGTAATATGAAGCTGGCTCTTAATGGAGCCTTGACCATTGGTACGTTGGATGGCGCCAATATTGAAATCCGCGATGCTGTGGGCCACGACAATATTTTTATTTTTGGCCATACTGCTGATGAAGTCCTGACATTGCGTCAGCAAGGCTATCAGCCATGGGATTATTATCATGCCAACCCGGAGCTGAAACAGGTGCTTGATATGATCGGATCCGGCTTTTTTTCGCCAGACCAGCCTGATCTTCACAAGGGGCTGGTAGATTCTTTGACGGATGGTGGTGATGCATTCATGGTGCTGGCTGATTTTGAGTCGTATATTGATTGCCAGGAAAGGGTGTCAGAGCTTTATGCCTGCCCACATGAATGGACGCGAAAAGCGATTCTGAACATGGCCAATATGGGTCCGTTTTCCAGCGATCGGACAATCAGGGAATATGCTGCGGAAATCTGGCAGGCCTCATCAATAAAAATCGTCCTGAATAACGGAGCATAATGCTGTTTGCAGTGTGCGCTGTAAGAGCGCCTGTATATCGCTCCATCGTTATGATCCGGTTATTTTTTTGAGCGACTAGCGTTTGCGGAAGAAGACCCGCCAGATCCAGGAATATGCAATCAGAGATATCAACCCGGGAGGTCCTTGCGCAGGGTTTGCGGCAGCTGAAATTGGATCTTCCCGCTACAACCCAGGATCAGATGCTGGCCTACGTGGATTTGTTGGCCAAATGGAATCGTACCTACAATCTAACTGCTGTGCGGGATCCAGTGCAGATGGTGATTCGCCATCTTCTGGATAGCTTGACAGTGCTCCCCTATATCAAAGGGTCGCGGTTTATCGATGTGGGCACGGGCGCAGGGCTACCGGGCATACCTTTGGCGCTGGTTTTAACTGATGCCGAGTGGGTGTTGCTGGATTCGAATGGAAAAAAAACCCGTTTTGTTGTCCAGGCAGTCGCAGAGTCGGGCCTGGATAATGTTGTGGTTGCGAATACCAGAGCAGAGGATTACCATCCCGCCGACTTATTTGATGTAGTGATAACCCGGGCGTTTGCGGCGCTGGATGTCATCGTCCGCGATGTGGCGCACCTGTGCCGACCAGGTGGTCGGATCCTGGCCATGAAAGGCAAATTGTCATCTCAGGAGGCCAAGTGTATGGCTGGCATACCGGCTGTCACCACTATCCATTCACTCGAAGTGCCTGGATTGCAAGAGGAGCGACATCTCGTTGAGATTTTTATATGAATACAGCGGTATACCAGGTTGAAAAGAGTGCTAACCAGGCTTGTGACGTTAAGTTTGGTGGTAAACCTCCCGCACGAATTGATGGATTCAGGTAATATTTAAAAATGGGCAGAATTATTGCGGTTGCTAATCAGAAAGGTGGCGTGGGTAAGACGACCACAAGTGTCAACTTATCTGCCTCTCTGGCGGCGACTAAACGGCGCGTATTGCTGATCGACCTGGATCCCCAGGGTAACGCTACAATGGGCAGCGGCATTGATAAAAATACCGTTGATCTCTCGTGCTGTGAGGTCTTGCTGGGTGAGTCCGGCATAGATGATGCCATTGTCGAGGCTCGAGAGGCAGGATTTGACTTGCTGCCCGCCAATGCAGACCTCACTGCTGCCGAAGTGGCATTGATGACCATGCCCCAAAGTGAGAAACTTCTCCAGAAGACTCTGGAGGGAGTGTGTCAACGTTACGACTACATCTTTATCGATTGTCCGCCTTCTCTGAACATGCTAACCGTTAATGCATTAGTAGCGGCCCGGGGTGTGATCATACCCATGCAATGCGAATACTATGCCCTTGAAGGTTTGACTGCGTTGCTGGACACCATTGAAAAGATTCGTACCACTCTAAATTTTCAACTCCAAATTGAAGGCATATTGCGTACTATGTTTGATTCGCGCAATCGGCTTGCCAATGAGGTTTCAACCCAGTTGCTCAATCATTTCGGCAGCAAGGTTTATAATACCATTGTGCCGCGAAACGTTCGGCTCGCCGAGGCGCCCAGCTATGGTTTGCCAGTGATGTTATACGACAGGCATTCACAGGGTGCTCGCGCCTACCTTGCTTTAGCGGGCGAAATTCTGCGGCGGGAATTACGCCATGGTAAGCCGACATTAGTCAGTCAGACTGACAATACATAAATCTATGGTTCTGGGCACCAATATCTGGTAATTGTAAGAATAGGCTGGAGTTTTTAAATTTTTGAATAGTGGATGAATAGCAGACAGATGAACAGGTATGGCGATGAGTAAGAAACGTGGGCTTGGCAGGGGGCTTGATGCACTACTGGGGGGCGCCCCGGCTAACCGCGCCACTGTGGCAGGCGATGGAGAACTGCGGTTACTACCGGTAGACGTTATCCGTCGGGGTAAATATCAGCCACGCTCAACCATACACGCTGAGGGACTTGAAGAACTGGCCGATTCGATCCGCGCCCAGGGTGTGGTGCAGCCGATAGTCGTACGACCTGTTGGTTTTGATCAGTATGAGCTTATTGCAGGAGAACGGCGCTGGCGTGCTGCTCAGCAGGCCGGTTTACATGAAGTGCCCGCCGTTATTCGCAAGGTAGAAGACCAGGCGGCTATGGCCATGGCGCTGATAGAAAATATCCAACGGGAAAATCTCAATCCGATGGAGGAGGCTGTTGCCTTGCAGCGCCTGATTACCGAATTTGAGCTGACGCACCAGCTGGCAGCGGAGGCAGTGGGGCGTTCACGCACGGCTGTTACCAATTTACTGCGCCTGTTTGAGCTCAACGAAGATGTCAAAGCGCGACTTGAGTCGGGTGAGCTGGAAATGGGCCATGCCAGGGCGTTGCTAGGATTGCAGGGTGACCAGCAAAGTGAAATAGCACGTAAGGTTGTATCCAGAGGGCTTTCGGTGCGTGAGACCGAGCAACTGGTTCGCGGGTTGCGGAAACCCTCTGCGGCTGCGCAAAAAGGCCGCAAGTCAGTTGATCCGGATGTGCTAAAGCTTCAGGATGATTTGTCGCAGCGCCTCGGTGCAGAAGTACGATTCCAGCATACTGCCAAAGGCAAAGGTAAAATGATCGTCCATTACAATAATCTCGATGAGCTTGAGGGGATTCTGGCTCACATCAAATAGTAAAGCTGGGCGCCAGCGCTCTTCGCTCTCTATTTTTCAATATCATTCAGTCGCTTAGGACCTTATCTATTTTTCTCAAGGCCCTTGCGGCCACAGTCTTGGGCGCGGTATACTTGCGCGCCTGATTTTATGGGTCATTTTGACATGGGCAAGCCCAATTATTCCGGACTGGCGCTCATAGGCGTGGGAACTATACTGACTTCGACGATTGTGGCCGGGTTCCTGCTGGGATATGGCGTCGATAAATGGCTGGATAGCCTCCCGGTATTTATGCTATTATTTGGCGCCCTCGGCGCGGTGGGTGGATTTCTAAAGGTACACAAGCTGTTGAGCAGGGGTATTTAGTCATTGGAGACCGGTGCTCAGAGGCTGGTTCATGAAACCCGCAGAATCATTAAGTTACAGCTGATCGTCGGGGTTCTCGTTGCAGCGGGTTTTTTCCTTGCATATGGCCCCTGGGAGGCGGTATCCGCACTATACGGTGGTCTTATCAGTGCGGTTTCTGCGCTGATCTTGCGCTGGGGAGTCGTCCAGGCGGGTGGCGCGGTGCAGCAGGATGAAAAGAATAGCGGTGAGGTCATACTCTATGCAGGGGCCGCAATAAGGTTTGTACTGGTGTTGGTGCTGTTCGGGGTTGGGCTAGCGATTCTGAAACTAACGCCACTGGCCACGGTGTTGGGTTTTATCACTGTGCAACTAGTGTTCCTGTATGCCGCAAGGTCGATGAAACAATAACAAGGCTGATTATCATTTGGGAGATTTATTGGTTTGAGTGCGAATGAACAATCCTCTGGAATGGGGACAGTAGAATATATCCAGCACCACCTGACCAATCTATGTGCAGGTGACTGCGATCCTATCACGCACAAGGGCGTCGGCTTCTGGGCATGGCATCTGGATACATTGTTTTTCAGTATCGCGCTGGGGACTCTCATTATCGTTGTTTCCTGGCGTCTCGGGAAAAATTTGTCTACCGATACGCCGAGTGGCTTTCAGAATTTCGTGGAATCCATCGTCGAATTCGTCGGCGGCCAGGTTAAAGATACCTTTCCTGGCCACAACCCACTGATTGCACCCCTGGCGCTGACTATTTTCATATGGGTCTGGCTGATGAACTTTATGGATCTGATCCCGGTGGATTTACTGCCCGTGATCGCCGGTTTTGTCGGGATTCACTATCTGAAGGCCGTTCCGACCACTGACCTGAGCACGACATTCGCTATGTCGTTGACCGTATTTGTGCTCATCGTCTATTACAACATCAAGATCAAAGGTGTTACAGGTTATTTGAAAATGTTCCTGTTTCACCCTTTCGGCAAGTTTTTTATCCCGGTCAATATCGTCATGGCGCTGATCGAGGAGTTGGCCAAGCCCTTGAGCCTGGGGCTGCGTTTGTTTGGAAACCTATTTGCCGGAGAACTGGTATTCTTATTGATCGCGCTGATCGGGGGGACAATGGCCACTGGATTGGCCGCGCTGTTCTGGCTGCCGTTACAGGTGGTGCTCGATCTGGGCTGGTTGATTTTTCACCTGCTGATTATTACCTTGCAGGCCTTTATTTTTATGGTGCTGACAATCGTATATTTGGGCATGGCCCATGTCGATGAGCACTAGACGCGAGACTACTGAGAAAATTTTAATTTGAGTCATAACATTTAGTTTATATTAAGAGGAGAACATAACAATGACACCGGAAATGATTGCACAAATATATGCCTACACCGCAGTAGGCGTGGGCGTGATTCTGGCTGCTGCCGGTCTGGGATCAGCAATTGGCTGGGGTCTGATCTGTGCCAAGACCCTGGAAGGTATCGCGCGCCAGCCTGAAATGCGTCCTGCGCTGATGACTAACATGTTTATTTTTGCCGGCTTGATGGAATCATTTCCATTCATTATTCTGGCGTTTGCCATGTGGTTTCTGTTTGCCAATCCCTTCGTGGGAGCCTTGAGCAGCGCATTGGGTTCACTGTAATTGTGCAGCATCCTTTGTTGTTTACGTCTGATTAGAATCTAAAGAGGAAGACGCAAGTGAACATTACAGTAACCTTGATCGGACAAATGGCCGCGTTTGTTTTGTTGATCTGGTTTGTCAACAAAGTGCTCTGGGGGCCGCTAAACGCGTTGCTTACAGATCGACAGAAGCGTATTGCCGATGGACTAGCTGCGGCAGAAAAGGGTAAGCATGAACTCGAGCTGTCCGAAAAAAATGCCAAGGAAGCTTTACATCAAGCAAAGCTCCAGGCGGCAGAAATCATTGCCCAATCGGAAAAGCGAGCCAGTGATATTGTCGAGGAATCCAAGACAAATGCTCGTACTGAAGGGGAGCGGCTGATCACAGCCGCCAAGTCTGAAATTGAACAGGAAGTGAACCGCGCTAAGGAACAGCTACGGTCCCAGGTTGCCGCTATCGCAGCGGCGGGCGCTGAAAAAATTCTCAGGCGAGAAATAGATCAGCATGCCCACGATGACCTGTTCAAGGAACTGGCTTCGCAGATATAGGTAACCTCAGATATGGCAGAAAAAAGCACCATCGCACGTCCCTATGCCCTGGCGGTTTTTAGTTTGGCTGAAGAACAGCAACAACTGCCTCAGTGGACAGAAATTTTAGCCTTGCTGGCAGCTATTTCAGAAGATCCAGCCATGACGGCAATGATTGGAAATCCACGCGTATCACAGTCCCAGCTACGAAACTTGTTTTATGAGGTAGGTGGTGAGCACTTCGATGACAAGGCGAAGTCCCTGGTCAGCGTTCTGGTTGAAAATGGCCGCATTGCTTTGTTACCTGAAATCGCCTCGCTCTATGAACGCTACCGGGCCGAAGCTGAAAATATTGTGCAGGCCGAGATAATTTCTGCCTATGTTGTCAGCCCTGAGCAACAGGAGACAATTGCCGCTGCACTCAACGCGCGCCTGGGGCGAGAAGTTACGATTACATGCAGGGTCGATGAGACGTTGGTCGGTGGAGCGATTATTCGTGCCGGTGATATGGTTATCGATGGTTCAGTGACAGGACACTTGGGCAGGTTAAGCACTGCTCTGTCCCAATAGGATTTTATTGAGTTAAGGGGAAAGGTAAATGCAGTTAAATGCAGCAGAAATCAGTGATCTGATCAGACAGCGTATAGAAGGTTTTGAAGCCGTGACCGAGGCTCGAAACGAGGGGACAGTTGTCAGTGTGACTGACGGGATTGTAAGAATTCATGGTCTGGCTGATGTCATGCAAGGTGAAATGATCGAGTTTCCAGGCAACACCTTCGGCATGGCCCTGAATCTGGAGCGTGACTCGGTGGGTGCCGTGGTATTAGGCGCCTATGAAAAAATTTCTGAGGGCGATACGGTCAAGTGTACGGGTAAAATTCTGGAAGTTCCGGTCGGCGCAGCCCTGATTGGGCGGGTTGTTGATTCTCTGGGGATACCTATTGATGGCAAAGGCCCTGTCGAGTCGGACGGCACCTCGCCGATTGAGAAGGTGGCGCCAGGCGTGATCTCACGGCAGTCCGTGAGCCAGCCTCTGCAGACAGGACTAAAGTCAATCGATGCCATGGTGCCCGTCGGGCGTGGTCAGCGTGAGCTGATCATTGGCGATCGGCAAACCGGTAAAACTGCGGTGGCGATTGATACGATTATTAATCAGAAAGGTGCCGGCGTTACCTGTATCTACGTAGCCATTGGCCAAAAGGCCTCATCCATCGCTGCGGTGGTACGCAAACTTGAAGAACACGGTGCCATGGAACATACCATCATTGTTGCAGCCAGCGCCTCCGAACCGGCTTCCATGCAATACATTGCGCCTTATTCAGGTTGTGCCATGGGTGAGTATTTCCGCGACCGCGGCGAGGATGCACTGATTGTTTATGATGATCTTACCAAGCAGGCCTGGGCCTATCGTCAAGTGTCCCTGTTACTGCGCCGTCCACCCGGACGTGAAGCGTATCCGGGTGATGTCTTTTATTTGCACTCCAGATTGCTGGAGCGCGCCTCGCGCATCAATGCCGACTATGTCGAGAAGATCACCAATGGTGAAGTCAAGGGCAAGACTGGATCTTTGACCGCATTGCCCATCATTGAAACCCAGGCCGGTGATGTATCTGCTTTCGTTCCTACTAACGTGATCTCTATTACCGACGGACAGATTTTCCTGGAAACAGATTTGTTCAATTCAGGTATTCGTCCCGCGATCAATGCCGGCCTATCGGTATCACGTGTGGGTGGTGCCGCCCAGACCAAGATTGTTAAAAAGCTGGGTGGTGGCGTGCGTCTTGATCTGGCCCAGTACCGTGAACTGGCAGCCTTTGCCCAGTTTGCCTCTGATCTGGACGAAACCACGCGCAAACAATTGGAGAGGGGTCAGCGCGTGACCGAGCTGATGAAGCAAAAGCAGTATTCACCATTGAGTGTGTCAGAGCAAGGCGTCTCCCTGTTTGCTGCGAGCCAGGGTTATCTGGATGATGTGAGCCTGGACAAGATCGGTGATTTTGAGTCTGCATTGTTGAGCCACATGAAATCGAATCAAGGCGCACTGATGGACAAGATCAATGAAAAAGGTGATTACAACGACGAGATTGAAAAGGAATTACACGCCGCCGTTGAGTCTTTCAAATCGAGCAGTGTCTGGTAAGGGCGGAACCGCGTAATGGCTGTTGGTAAAGAAATTCGAGGTAAGATAAGCAGTATCAAGAATACGCAGAAGATCACGCGCGCCATGGAAATGGTCGCGGCGAGCAAGATGCGCAAAGCCCAGAACCGTATGCGCGCCTCACGGCCCTATGCGGAAAAAATGCAAAACGTGATCGGTCACCTGGCGCGTGCTCATCCTGAATATCGGCATGGTTACATGCAGGAACGGGACGTTAAGCGAGTCGGGTATCTTGTGGTATCCAGCGACCGGGGGTTGTGTGGTGGTCTGAACAGTAATCTCTTCAAGGCTTTGGTTAGTAGCATGAAGGAGTGGCATGACCAGGGGGGTGAGATTGACCTCTGTGCGATCGGCAGCAAGGCCAATGCGTTTTTTGCGCGTCTCGGTGGGAATGTTGTCTCACAAGTAGATCATCTGGGTGATGCGCCGCTGATTACAGACCTGATTGGCGCCGTCAAAGTCATGTTGGATGCCTTTGACGAAGGCCGCATTGACCAGTTGATTCTGGTATTCAACGAATTTGTGAACACCATGACCCAGCAGCCCCAGGTGAAACGACTGTTGCCGATCGAGGCATCAGAGGACGAGGCGCTCAAGCATCACTGGGACTATCTATACGAACCTGAAGCCAAGGAAGTGCTCGATGCCTTGTTAATACGATATATCGAGTCCCTCGTTTATCAGGGCGTGGTGGAGAATATCGCCTGCGAGCAGGCTGCGCGGATGGTGGCAATGAAGGCAGCTTCGGATAATGCTGGCGACCTGATCGGTGAATTACAGCTGATCTATAACAAGGCACGCCAGGCGGCGATTACCCAGGAGATTTCTGAGATCGTCAGTGGCGCAGCGGCCGTATGATTTTTTATAAGACTGAAACGAACGGCGTGATAACGCTTGGTATTTTAAAGAGGATTTAGGCGATGAGTGCAGGAAAAATTGTGCAGATAATTGGCGCTGTGGTTGACGTGGAGTTTCCGCGGGATGCCATCCCCAGGGTATATGACGCCCTGGTTGTCGATGAGGTCGATCTTACCCTGGAAGTGCAGCAGCAACTGGGTGACGGCATCGTTCGTACCATTGCCATGGGCACGTCAGATGGATTACAGCGAGGCAAGGCCGTGAGTAGTACCGGCGCACCGATTGCCGTACCGGTCGGGACCGAAACGCTGGGACGGATCATGGA
>QIGV01000089.1 GCA_003230085.1 Gammaproteobacteria bacterium | reverse complement strand
TGATATCCAGCGCGGGCGGGCCAATGGTGCCTTCCCGGGTCTCAAGCTCTATGCTTTTGCCCGTTGCATTATCAGTGATTGTTACAGTATTGCGTGCCATCAGCCTTTCCTTTTGAGTATGCTGTCAGGAGATCGTTGCAAGATCTTTTTTCACCTGTTCCACAGAATCCTGAAACTGATGATTTTCTGTATCGTTTAATTGTAACTCTATGACCCTTTCCATACCCCGATTACCCAGGACAACCGGTACTCCAATGGCCAGATCAGTATGCTGATATTCACCGTCAAGAATTGCAACACATGGCAATATGCGCTTGCGATTATTGCACACGGCATCGACCATGGTGGCCACAGCTGCAGCCGGTGAATCGTTAGCACTGCTGGTCTTTTTCAAGGCAAGAATTTCTGCGCCACCATTGCGGGTTCTATCAACAATCTTATGAATCTTCTCCTCTGTCAGGAAGGTCTTCAGGGGGATGCCATTGATCGTCGTATAATGGATCATGGGCACCATGGAATCTCCGTGTCCGCCCAGTACCATGGTCGTAACGTCCTTAATGGAAAACCCGGTTTCCAAGGCGATAAAACTGGCCATTCGCGCTGCATCCAGGACACCAGAGAGTCCGAAAACCCGGCTGCGATCCCAGCCTGTCTGCTTCCACACCGAATAAGTCAGGATATCAACAGGGTTGGTGACCATAATGACCATGGCCTGCGGTGCATAACGCAGTATATCCTCTGTTATGGAACGGATAACAGCGAGGTTGGCATCCAGGACATCCGAGCGTGACATGCCTGGCTTGCGCGGCAAGCCGGCAGTAATAATCACGATGTCAGAACCTTCCATTGCCTGATTGCTTTCATCACCCGTCACACGGCTATCGAAACCAAATAGGGTGGCCGACTCCTGGATATCCAGTGCAGTCCCTCGGGCAACCCCCTCCCTGATATCAATCAGTACAATTTCATGGGCATGTTCTTCATTGGCCAAAATTTGCGCCGCGGATTCACCGACACGACCCGCACCAATAATAGTAATCTTTTTCATGGCAGCTCCTTGTCACTATTGATAACCTGGCCGACCAGAAACCTGATCGCATCAGGTCCTTTTCCCGAATGGCTAGTTACCCTGTGTAGCCAATACCTGACGACACATTCTAGCGGTATCACTATTGAAATGACATCGACTAAAAGACCGATGCGTTAAATCCTGAATTATCACCTTATTAGACCACTAGGCGCATTCATCAACCAGATTTTCTTCCAGACGCGGATAATGATCCGGATAGGCCTTTTGAGCAACACCTGAGGTAATAGCTGCATGCGCTACGGCTGGCGGAATGCGCTCAATCAGCCGAGGATCCAGTGGTTTGGGTATAATATATTGATGACCATATTCTAGATGATCCAGGCGATAGGCATTCAAGACCTCATGGGGAACAGGCTCGCGAGTCAGCTCAGCCAGCGCATAAACTGCCGCGATCAGCATCTCATCATTAATTGTAGTCGCACGCACATCCAGCGCCCCCCGGAAAATAAATGGGAATCCAAGGACATTATTGACCTGGTTTGGGTAATCGCTGCGCCCGGTCGCCATGATCAAATCGCTACTGACTGAAAGCGCCAGCTGTGGGTCTATTTCCGGGTCAGGGTTTGATAAGGCAAACACGATAGGCATCGGGGCCATTGTTTTGACCAATTCAGGGCTCAACAGATTGGCGCCCGACACGCCGATAAAAACATCTGCATCCTGCATGGCGTCAGCCAAAGTGCGTTCAGGGGTCTCAAGCGCATAT
This sequence comes from Gammaproteobacteria bacterium, assembly GCA_003230085.1. Classification (GTDB taxonomy): domain Bacteria; phylum Pseudomonadota; class Gammaproteobacteria; order SZUA-140; family SZUA-140; genus SZUA-140. The sequence continues at coordinate 20,419 of QIGV01000089.1, read as the reverse complement.
TCACATTTATAGCTATTGAGATCCACACGTTTATCATGAATGACGCCACCGCGATCCAGCAAACGGATATTTTCCTTCTGTGCGCCTAATATCTCCAGTAAACGCATTGAGGCGATAGCAGCCGCCCCGGCCCCCAGGCAAACGATCCTGGCACGGTTGAGTGTCTTGCCTTGCAGTTCCAGGGCATTGAGCAACGCGGCCGCGATGATAACGGCTGTGCCATGCTGATCATCATGAAAAACCGGAATATCAAGTCGTTCCTTTAGCGCTGACTCTATTTCGAAACACTGGGGCGCGGCAATATCCTCAAGATTGATACCGCCAAAGGTCGGCGCCAGCCGCGCAACCGTATCGATAAACGCCTGGGGTGATTCGGCGTCCACCTCAATATCGAAAACATCAATATTTGCAAATTTTTTGAACAACACACCCTTCCCTTCCATAACAGGCTTGCTGGCCAGCGCACCTACATTTCCCAAACCCAGGACCGCGCTGCCGTCGGTAATGACCCCAACCAGATTTCCTTTGGCCGTATATCGGTAGGCATCTTCACTATTGTCAGCAATTGCCAAAACCGGCTCGGCAACTCCAGGTGTATAGGCCAGCCCTAAATCATCCTGTGTTTGACAGGGTTTAGAGATGGCAATAGAAATTTTCCCTGGTGTTGGGCTAGCGTGATATTCAAGGGCGGCTTTTTTACGTTCTTCAGTCATATGTGATACCGGGTCTCGATCTATATGGGCCTGAATCAGCGAATTAAGCCAAGCGCATGCTGCAAGCGCTTGGTTTCATGATGGATTCAAGCCAAGGTTAACAAGGGGGAAAGAACACAGCATTATCCGCGATTGGGGAAGACACTGCAACCACAACTACCCCAAGCCCCCACTGAGGAGTATGCCCGGGGATATTTGACTATCCTATATGGAAAGAAAAGAGTAGCGGACATTCCCATGGAGCCCTGAAAAATAACTGTTAATCATATGATATTATTATATTAATCACATTCTATAATAAACGCATGGAGATCCAGAAGACGCCGCCGCGGCCACCCTCAGACATGCTCTCGGGGTGCCAGGGGCACCATGCCCCTGCGTGCACTTAGGTTACTTATTGGATAAGCTGTAGGGAAATCGGATGCCGGATCTGCATAACTGGCTTGCCGCGATATGGGTAGACCCAGCCCCTGGCAATAATTTTTCTGCCGACGTATTGATCGAAATCCTTTGACTCAAAATACTTCAGATCCTTCTTCGCAATGCGCAGTGCAGATTCTCCGTCGAGCGTGACCCAGATAGACCGATCCCCTCTGTAGATTTTATGGACCTCACTGATTAGCAGGCGGAATCCCTTACTATCGCTTGTCAAACGTGCCGCTGGAATTGGCCTGAAATAATCTTTTGACCAGATACCGCGTTGATTTTGACGAGCAATTTTCTCGGCATGAAAATAACACTCCAGCAAACTAAGATTGGGCGGGACCGCAATGGCGGCAGCATGGCCCTGCTCAACAAGAATGGCGTTGATATTGGTGCCATCCTCCAGATACAGGTGGGCCAGTACACGTTTATAGCGGTCATAACGCTCCCTGCCATAGCGTAATCCAATCGGACGGTGACCACTCAAAATACTAATCAGGGCATCCCGCGCCGCAACGGCACGTGGCTCAGATGCTTGGCCGTTCCGACCCAATTCCGGCGCGTTCATGCCAATTAAACGAATCCTGCGCCCATCTTCAAGTAATACCGTATCACCGTCGTAGATATGCCTGACCTTGGCATAGCCATCCATTTTCCCGGGCGCACAATAACTGGGGATATCTGACCAGGCAGACTGCCAAGTAAATGCCAGGATTATAATAACGATTATTTTCAATGAATTAACAATTTTATTGGCTACAAAAGGCAATAAAAAAGGCGCCACGGAAGTGCGCCTTGATAAAGTACGGTGTTGGCGTAGGCCATCCAGGCTTATTTTTTCATGCCATACTTTTGCTTGAATTTGTCTACACGGCCAGCAGTGTCTACCAATTTTTGTTTGCCCGTATAAAAGGGGTGGCACGCTGAGCAAACATCCAGATGTAAATCATTGTCAGCTGTTGAACGCGTCTTAAAACTATTGCCACACCCGCAAGTCACCGTTACCTCTTCGTAGGCTGGATGTATATCTGGCTTCATGTTCGCTACCTCTATCAGCACATCTTAATAATATCACCATCCAGGCTTGCTGGTGGTTCTCGTCCCTTTATGCACGTAGAAAAACGTTTTCACGTCATCAATGATGCATCCGAAGGACCGCGTATTCTATGAAATTTATACGGCAACAGCAAGGCTTATCTGATAACACGCGTCTCGTGCAATAACCGGGAAGGTACTAGTTCAAAACTATGGCAATGATTAATCTCACTGATTCAGGTTGAGAACCAGGTTTTGCGTGGCGCCACCTCGTAATACCTCTATATTGACCTGACTAGACTTGGCAAGACTTCGCAACACGCTCAAACCATTGGTAGGAGAGTCAATGGTTATCCCATTGATCGAGGTGACAATATCGCCTGACTGTAGCCCGAATTGAGAAAATAACGCCTTGTTTTTACCCGGCTGAACGCGATAACCGACAAAACGCCCGCCCTTGTTATAAGGCGTCATCTTTACTATATCTGTCAGGCGCTGCGGGTCCTTGACAAGGATATCTCTGAATTCCCTGGGACTGGGCTCACGGTCCGTTTGCACGCCCGAGCGGCGTAAGGCTCCAGCGCCTGGTCTCCTGGCTGGTTGACCACTTTTCCCAACCCTCTCTTCCGGCAATCGCAACGTCTCTAATCGTCCCCTACGTTGTAGCACGATACGATCAGCATAAACTTCTTTAAGTATGGCCCCTCCGGGAAGACGAGCCTCAACCTTGTAGAAACTCTGCTTGCCATTCTGCTCAGAAATAATTGCGCCAGCGGCTTGTGGGTTATCTGACGCATAAACTCCTCGCAACACTAGATTTAAGTTAGTCTCCGGCAGGCTTGTTACCACTGACGTAGCGGTACTTTGCTTGATCAACGGTTTGACACCAAACAGATGCCATTGGGCAATGTTCCAGCGGCCGACCGCCTGAGCTTGTTGGCGTGATATCGGCTTTGCCCCACTATCCAGTTGCAACGGGGCTGCAACCTGCGCAGGTCCAGGCATCAATCTCCACGTAATATCAGCTAAAATAGACGCCAACAATATCAATAATATCAAATTGATAACAATTATCAGCCGATTCAGGATGTTTTCTTGTACGAATACATCCTGCAGTTTTTTCCAGTCCAGGCTTAATCTCGTGTTCATGGCTACATTGAATGTTTAAACAAGTACTCTGTCAAGGAAATCATGGCATTTGTGGATTGCCCAATATCATGAACAACAGCCCTATCAGGACCGGCTGATGGATCATATAGATCAGCAGACTATGTCGTCCCATTAAGGCCAGGGCGCGTATAACAACTTGGGTACCTTGCCACTGGTCAGCACTTGGCATCTGCATCCTCTGGGGCCCATGCCCAGTGGGGTACTTAGATGCCTGGGAAAGTAGTGGCTCTCTGAAAACCCGTTTACCTAAAAACAACCCTATTAGCACCACACCCAGCCACGGTAAAAGCGGCACATAATCCTCGGTCACAGGTTTGTATGTCATCAACCCCACCCAGTGAAGCATGGGATGATCAAAAAAGGGATGCTGCCCCATCAGGCCAATGACTACCAATGCAACGCCGAGTATCAGATTTACCCAATAAAAACGCACCACTAAAATACCGATGAGACTCGCAATCACGATGAAATGCAGAATTCCAAAATAAATCATACTCCCGGGGAAAATCAAGTAACTGCCCAGACTGACCAACGCCGCATTAAAAACCAGCAGGAGCAGACGACGCACGTAACTGGTGCGATTGAACCCGTCTCGGGTGGAAAGATGTAGACTGACACCCACCAGCCCCAGAAACAGGGTCACGATCAAAGATCGGAAACCCAGCCAGATCGGATCATGGTAGAAATCGATCTGTAGCAAGCTGAAGTAGTTCAGGTCAAAAGTGAAGTGGTAAATCACCATTAACAGGACAGCAATGCCCCGTAAGCCATCAACTGTGACATAGCGATTTCTGTTCACCACAATACCATAACCTTAACTACCGAGAAATCTGTGACTATCGCCTCATTGGTCAATATTTAATACTTCGTAGAAAATAGCTTGAGGTGCAGCAGGACAGGCTATTAACTCATCGCCAGCATGCAATATTGCACCCATAACCATTTCAATGTTATGCACATTCTATATTTTGGCAGTAGCATCACACCAATAACTGAGGCAGACGCCTGGAAACCCGATAATAATTTGTTAATTTATTGTTAATATTAACAATTTTATGTGCTCAATAAATAAGCAGTTTAATAGCAGCGCAATAAAACCCGGCCAGTTAGCTTATTCTTCACTGCTTATCCACAAAGTTATCCCCAGGCTATGTGGATAAAATTTTTCTTCAATATCAAACATGATGTTAGCGTCGGGGAGAGCGGCGCGACCATCAGCGCCACGACATGCGCCTATTGCTTACTACCAGCGAAACAATGTCCATTGCGGAATTAGCAGGTGCTCATCAAGCTCATTTCGACGAATATCAAAACTGCCATCTCCGTCACTGTCAATCAAATAATAGGGAATCCCTTTTTTCGGGGTCACCTTAATCATGTAGAGACTGCCATTGATCCGATATTCTGATACCAGTTCTTCACCGCGATCGATAATGGTAACTTCAGGCTCCAGGTCCTGGGCAGTATCGGGGGGAGGTGCGGTAGAATCCTTTTGCGCATACCCAGCGACTGGAAATGCTAATATAAAAATCATGATCAGCACACTGCGCATCAGGTATGGCTCCCGCGCAAGCACAGTTTCAACATCCACACATTTGCGGCTTCTTTTATAGAGTTAGCAGTTGGCATAGACGCCCTCCTGGGGCCTGATTTAAGCCGGCCAATTATGTATAACCTGCGTAAGAAGAGAAGTTTCAATCACTTTACTACAGCATAGTATAAAGGATACTTTCACAGTTATCTAAACCGTTATAGGATCAGTAGCATGTATAAAACCCTGCCAGACACTTGTACCCTCTGGAGTCTATGCCCCAGAGGGTACATAGACCCTAGAGGGTACATAGGCATACATTGGAGCATCCATGAATAAGGCAGCAGCGCAATCCCCCTCCGGGCACAGGTTACTACTGGTAGATGGCTCATCTTATCTCTATCGTGCCTATCATGCCCTCCCGCCACTTACGAATTCACGGGGACATGCGACCGGCGCAGTCTATGGCGTTATCAATATGTTGCGCGCCCTGCTCAAGGAGTACCAGCCAGATTTTCTGGCAATGGTATTTGATGCCAAGGGAAAAACCTTTCGCGATGAGATCTATGAACAATACAAGGCCCATCGTCCGCCCATGCCTGATGATTTACGAGAGCAAATTGACCCACTGCACCAGATCGTTCGTGCCATGGGGATACCCTGCCTGGTGATTGAGGGTGTTGAAGCCGACGATGTCATCGGAACCCTGGCGACCGAGGCATCATCAACGCACCTCGATACCATTATCTCCACGGGGGACAAGGATATCGCACAGCTGGTCAATGAGCATGTCAAATTGATCAACACCATGACCAACAAATTTCTGGATAGCCAGGGTGTTATAGAAAAGTTTGGCGTGAGACCCACACAAATCATCGATTATCTGGCGCTTATCGGGGACACCTCGGACAATATCCCGGGAATTCCTGGTGTCGGCCCCAAGACAGCAGCCAAGTGGCTCAATCAATATGACACACTCGACAATCTCATCCGGCAAGCTGACGAAATCAAAGGGAAAGTCGGTGAACGGCTGCGTGCGAATCTTGACCAAATCCCCCTGTCAAAACAACTGACGACGATTAAATGTGATGTCCCTCTGGATGTCAATGTGCAAGCGTTACAGCGGCTACCCCAGGACACGGAAAAGCTCAGGGACTTGTTTGAAGAGCTCGAGTTCAGGCGTTGGCTGGAAGAACTGGATACCCCAACCAGGGCTCCCGACTCCTCCGGTGCACGAGTTCCTGTTGACCCCGCACATGATAGTGAGGATACAACGGCAAAGAAACTGTCCAGCACATCACATAAACCATCTGTTTATACAACCATTTTGACAAATGAGGCGCTTCAACACTGGCTGAAAAAACTTAGCGACGCCGATTTGTTTGCTTTTGATACGGAGACGACCAGCCTGTCTCCGCTGGATGCTGAAATCGTCGGTGTGTCATTTGCCATCACACCGGGTGAAGCGGCCTATATACCTCTATCTCACGATTATCCCGATGCGCCCAAACAACTTTCAAAAGATGATGTCCTGGAAAAATTGCGCCCCCTGCTGGAGGATAAAGAGAAGTCAATTGTGGGGCAAAACCTGAAATATGATATTGCAGTGCTGGCCAATTATGGCTTCCGGCTGGACGGCCACCTGATTGACACCATGCTAGAGTCTTATGTTATCAACAGCAATGTCACCCGCCATGATATGGACTCGTTGGCACTAAAATATCTGGGCCATAAGACGATACATTATGAAGATATTGCCGGAAAGGGTAGTAAACAATGTAATTTCAATGAAATAGCAATAGATCAGGCCGCGCCATACGCGGCAGAAGATGCCGACATCACCCTGCAATTACACCAGACCCTTTGGCCCGGAATTGCATCAGAAAAGGGACTGAAAGAAGTCTTCAGCAATATCGAAATGCCATTAGTGCCATTGCTGGCGCAAATTGAACGAGATGGGGTGTTGATCGACGCCGCATTGCTTAAACAACTAAGCGAGGAACTGGCCCAGGGCATGGAGACCATTGCAAGCCAAGTCTATGCCTTGGCGGGTGAGACTTTTAACCTGTCTTCACCAAAACAAATCCAGGCAATTCTCTATGAGAAACTGAAGCTTCCAGTCATTCAAAAGACCCCCAAAGGACAACCATCCACTTCAGAGCCAGTACTGCAAGAACTTGCCCTTGACTATCCATTACCTCAACTGATTCTCGAACACCGCAGCCTCAATAAATTGAAGTCCACCTATGCAGATAAACTCCCACGGGAAATACACCACCGCACAGGACGTGTCCATACCTCCTATCACCAGGCGGTTACTGCCACCGGTCGCTTATCATCCAGCCATCCAAATTTGCAGAATATTCCTGTCAGAACCGAGAACGGACGCCGTATTCGTCAGGCGTTTATCGCACCACCAGGCTGCGTCATCATTTCTGCCGATTATTCTCAGATCGAATTACGTATACTTGCCCACCTCTCCGGAGACCAGAGGCTGGTTACCGCCTTTCATCAGGAGATAGACATCCATCGGGCGACCGCAGCCGAGATCTTTGGCGCCAATCCAGATCAGGTGACGCCGGAGCAAAGACGCCATGCCAAGGCGGTTAACTTCGGTCTCATCTATGGTATGTCTGCCTTTGGGCTAGGGCGCCAACTGGGTATCGAGCGCGGGGCGGCACAGGACTATATTAATCTGTATTTTTCACGCTACCCAGAGGTTAAAAATTTTATGGACGAGACTCGTGATCGCGCCCGTAAGCAAGGATACGTCGAGACCCTTTTCGGACGACGCCTCTACCTGCCAGAAATCAACAGCCGAAATCATCAGCGACGCCAATATACCGAACGTGCAGCGATTAACGGTCCAATGCAAGGCACTGCTGCCGATATTATTAAAATAGCCATGTTGAAATGTGAGCGCAGGAGAAATGAAATGGGAGAAAATCTTCCCATTAAAATGATCATGCAAGTTCATGACGAATTGGTCTTCGAGGCCCATGAAGATGACCAGGAGCGCTATATTAGGGAAATTTCATGCTGTATGACCGACGCCGCCACGTTGACAGTGCCGCTGGTAGTCGATATCGGGACTGGTAAAAACTGGGATGAAGCCCATTAATTCAATGAAATGATCCATACTGAAAAAATATCTTCCCATTCTGGAACTTTTCCGGGGTACCCCTGTCTTATATTGTAACGGATTGACACGAATTTACATTTTGGAAGTACGAATTCGACGATTCCCTGATCTAAATACTACGCAACTCATTTTTCATCCCGGCAATTTCCCCATTGCCGGGATTTTTATTTTTATACCCCTAAATTATTTTATCTCCCTGTATTTAATGGAATATTTAAACCCGCGGCTATAACGCACTAATTTAGTCGGATATTTATTGCAATAATCGCTTTCAGATGAAACTTTTTAAAGTTTATGGCGTCTTAGTATGTAAGGTTTCTATCTTTTAGGGCCTTCCCGCTCACCCTCCCAAGAGTGGGCGAACAATACCCGAACTCCCCAAGTCGGGTAGAAACTTCACCCCGGTTATCCCTCCCTCTCTTAACTAACCGGGGTTTTTTTCATTTTTTTCAAGTTTCAGTAAACCATTTCATCAGCTGAGCCTCCAGATTCGTGATACCGGATTTTTTTATGGCAGAAAATATTTGACTGGAAAACAAGGAATTACCATCATCGCATACGGAAGACGTATCCAGCAGCAGCAAATCGCGCTGTACGTCCCGTAGCGTAGCCGCTGATACATTGCGGGAAAGTTTGTCTGCTTTGGTCAACAACACATGGGCAGGAATATGAGCCGCAAGACACCAGCCCAAGATCTGTTTATCGAGCTCGGACAGGGCACGTCGGATATCTACAACAATGACTAACCCCCGCAAGGAAAGCCGCTGTCGTAGATAACTGTCAATCAGTTTTTTCCAATGCTGCTTCATACGCAGAGGTACTTTTGCATAGCCATAGCCCGGTAAGTCTACCAAGCGGTATCCCTCGCCAAGCCCGAAAAAATTAATTTGTTGCGTTCTTCCAGGCGTTTTACTTGTTCGGGCGAGAGAACGTCTTTTTGTTAACGCATTAATAGCACTTGATTTTCCAGCGTTAGAACGGCCCACAAAGGCAATCTCACTCCCATCGTCAGAGGGGAAATGGGCTAAATCTGTTGCGCTGAGAATAAAAGCCGCCTGTGCCAAGGAAGGTAGCCGTGCGCCCTCAGGGGCGCCCGTACCCTGCCCAGGGGTATAAACCCCAGAGGGTACTTGTCTGAATTTACTATCCATCCCGGGTCTCTGTATTTATCAGCATGACCTTGGCGGAGCACCAGAAAAGCCAATCATACAAATAGCCACAATGTTAGCGCTTTGCCTTACCAAACATGTACCGCGAAAGGCTCATTTCATCAGCGCTCAAACGCCGCACCAAGTGATCCAGGCTGATGATTGCATGCTCCAGGAAATTGACTGCGATATAGGGGTGTTCTACTCGCAAACGCTCGTACATCACTCGGGACAGCTTAAGTAGTTGGCTATCATCACTACGAGCGCGCATGCGTAGCAGACGTGGGCGGCGATCAAAAAATGACATCTCACCCACCAGTTCTCCCACTTTCATTACGCCAATGACCCGCTCATGTCCTGAATCCTCAAAGCTCAGTGCCGCCTCGCCATGAATAACAAAATACAGGGCATCGCCAATTTCACCAATATCGGCAATCATTTCATCCTTCTGATAACAGACCAGCTCGGTATATTCCAACAAGGTCTGGACCTCAGACAAAGTCAGCGATTCGCATAGATACTGCTGGTTCAGGAACTGAGCCAAATCTATTTTCTTTTCAGTCATGGAAGGTTCTCCTTGAGAATATACTCATGAAACACTATTGTTTAATCTGCGGGCAAGGTTAAACTGTTTACTGCCCGTTTCAGCAATGTGCTGAAACTGCGGCTGGGACTGGCGTTGTATTCTATCAGAGTAACCTGCTTATTTAACCATACGCTGGCTGGGAAATCAGTGGCAAGAGAATATTTCCCCTCAGTATTGATTCACACTCTGCACTAAGAGATGGCAACCACCATTCGCAGTACGAAAGCTGTGGGAATATGCCGTGAAACGATTTTCAATCTCAAACGATGTTCGAGGTCAAAATTAACATGAAACGATTACTACTAGCCTTGATTCCAATTTTCATCCTGTTCGCCCTTTCTGAAATTGTCCTGGCTGAGCCAGCCTTCCCAGAAGGCAAAGCGTATAAGCGCATTGTACCAGAGCAGCCAACCACCAGCGGTGACAAAATCGAGGTCGTCGAACTATTCTGGTACGGTTGCCCTCACTGCCACCGCTTTCAGCCCTATGTAGAAAAATGGCTTGAAAACAAGCCGGACAATGTCGTCTATATCCGTATGCCGGCGATTCTGAGAGAGAGTTGGACAGTCCTGGCGCGCGCCTTTTATACCGCTCAGGCGCTGGGTAAGTTGGAGGAAATTCATTTGCCGCTGTTCAATGCCATTCACAACGAAAAGCGCAAACTCAATACCGAACAGGCGCTCAGTGAATTTTTTGCAGAATATGATGTATCCCCGGAAGATTTTCGTAAAACCTTCCATTCCTTTTCTGTCGATAATAAGGTACGGCGCGCCCGTCTCATGACAAAACGCTATCAGACTCAGGGTACACCTACTGTCATCATTAACGGAAAATACCGCACGGACCCAGGCATGACAAATGGCTTCGCGAACCTGATTGGCGTGATTGATTACCTGGCAAAGATTGAAAGTGGCGGCCAATCCTGATACCTGGCATGTAACATCAAGTCCCAAGCTCTTTTCCGACCACTGAAACCATCAATGCTATCTTGCCGGAGAACTAGCCAAGGATGCCAGACCCGAAATCCATGAAGGCCGCTGAGCTCTTTATTAAATGTCTGGAAAATGAAGGCGTGGAGTATATCTTCGGCATTCCCGGCGAGGAAAACCTTGATGTCATGGATGCCCTGTGTGATTCACCTATCCGCTTCATCACCACACGCCATGAGCAGGGCGCTGCCTTTATGGCCGATGTATACGGACGACTCACGGGCCGTGCCTGTGTCTGTCTCTCGACCCTGGGGCCAGGCGCCACCAATTTAATCACGGCAGTGGCCGATGCCAACCTTGATCACGCCCCCCTGGTAGCGATTGCCGGTCAGGCGAGCACTGAACGACTTCATAAGGAATCCCACCAGGTTCTAGATTTGCAGAGTATATTTCTCCACTTTACCAAATATTCCTCACGTCTATTGACGCCAAATATCATTCCTGAAGTAGTGCGCAAAGCATTCAAACTGGCCCAGACAGAAAAAAGCGGAGCCTGTTTTATCGAGTTCCCGGAAAATATCGCCTCGATGGAAATCATTGCAACACCGCTCAGGGTCCAGCAACCTGTTGTGCCTGAGCCTGCAGATGAAAGTGTACGGCGCGCGGCAGAAATTATTTCTAAAGCGAAGATGCCTCTGGTACTGGCCGGTAACGGAGTCATCCGCGCCCGCGCCTGGGAACAACTGAGTCGCTTTGCTGAGAAACTGAACATTCCCGTTACCAATACCTTCATGGCAAAGGGCGTTATCCCCTTCAAGCATCCGATGGCATTGGGTACCGTCGGTCTGCAAAGCCATGATAATATCAGCTGTGGTTTCCAAAGCGCTGATGTCATCATCTGTATAGGCTATGACCTTGTTGAGTATCATCCCCATTTATGGCACCCGACTCGCGACCGCAAGATTATTCACATTGATGCCACTCCCGCCGAGGTTGATGCCAGCTATATCATCGATTTAGGGGTTGTGGGCGATATCAAGCACAGCCTGGATAGAATATCGAAACTGGTCAAATGCCGTCACCAGGGTCATCCTATGCGGCCCCTGCGTGAGGCGCTCATCAAGGAAATGAATCATCACCGGGATGATAAGAATATCCCGATAAAACCACAGAAAATTATCTGGGATCTGCGCACTGCCATGAACCACAACGATATTGTTATCTGTGATGTGGGCGCCCACAAATTATGGATGGCCCGCATGTTTCGCTGTGAACAACCGAATACCTGTATTATATCCAATGGTTTTGCCAGTATGGGCATCGCAGTACCTGGTGCTATTGCCGCTAAGATGGTTTTTCCCGACCGGGCAGTCGTTGCTGTCACCGGCGATGCCGGCTTCATGATGAATTCGCAGGAAATTGAAACTGCCTTGCGGCTTGATGTGTCGATCGTTGTACTGATCTGGAATGATAACGGATACGGATTAATCGAATGGAAGCAAATGCAGACCTTTGGCCGCACTAGCCACGTAAAATTTACTAACCCGAATTTTGTCGATTATGCTCGCGCATTCGGTGCAAAGGGATATCGCATCGAAAATGCTGAAGATCTATTACCTACACTAAAGCAAGCCTTAGCCGATAAAACAGTATCGATTATAGACTGCCCCGTGGATTATTCTGAAAACCTGGCGCTAACAGAAAAACTGGGAGAAATGGTATGCCCGATCTAAGTCCTGGCGAACAGGCTTCGCAACAACCGGAAATGCGCCACACTCCGGGCTCTTCGCATAATATAACTGGCAATGCAGGACACTTACGTCTGCTCAGTTATAACATTCAGATTGGTATCACCTCAACTCGATATCGTCATTATGTAACCCGGAGCTGGCGGCATGTGTTACCCCACTTGGGAAGTTTTGAAAACCTAAATCAAATCGCCAATTTAATTGATCAGTTTGACATCGTGGCCCTTCAGGAAGTGGATGCGGGTAGCTTTCGTAGTTTTTTTATCAATCAGATAGAATACCTGGCACGTCGCGGTAATTTTCCCAGCTGGTATTTTCAAACCAATCGCAATCTTGGCAAGTTAGCCCAACATAGCAACGGACTTCTGAGCAAGCATGCCCCTAACAAGATCATTGATCACAAGCTACCAGGCGTTATACCCGGACGAGGCGTTATGGAAGCACAGTATGGCAATAAGGATAATCCCTTAGTATTACTGCTCATTCACCTGGGCCTGGGTAAACGCGCACGTCTGCGTCAGCTAGGCTTTATCAGCGAATTGGTCAACGAACACCAACATGTTGTGGTGATGGGCGATTTCAACTGCCAAACTAACTGCCAGGAAATGAATGCCTTATTGAGTAATACTTCATTGCAAGAGCCTGAAGAAAAGATGCATACTTTCCCCAGTTGGCGACCAAATCGAAATATTGACCATATCCTGGTCACTGATTCAATTCAGACCCGCAATATTCAGGTCCTACCATTTGCCATGTCTGATCACCTACCAATTGCAGTGGATATTGCCTTGCCTGAAGGCATTGTCCTATAGCTTACAGGCCAGTACATTCACTAGGCGAGGCTATCTTCCGACCAAGCTGCTTCCAGCAGGCATGCATAAAACCAGATTATTAACATTATGATGAACTTTTTCATGATGAAACCATCTGATTCCTTATCAAGGATGATATTACCTCACTCATGGGAGAGTGTGGATCGCTCAAAAATAAACACACATAACAGGTAAAGGTTGTGTGAGCGGGGAGGTGATATTTGAAGTGTGGCGCCGACCCTGTCGTCATATATGTACTGGCCCTGCTGCTGGCAATGCTTGGCGGATGCAGTAATGGCAATAACAATAGCCTGTCTGCTGATGATTTTGGATCTTTGCCGGACAACTCAACGCTACTACCTGGTGGCGCTGCGCCACCTGCAACCGAGGACCCAAATACTCAACCAGCGCCTACTGTAGGCACGCCGCCAGGACCGTCTACAGGTAATCAGATACAGACTACTAATGCAGCCTTATTAGCGGGCTCCTCTCTGGATATAATCACCAAGCTAATCACAGCAGCTGATATCACTACGGTAATGGTTTTGGATGGTGTCAGCCTGATCACTAATCCAAATACCCAGGCGGGTCTCACTGTCCCACTCAGTCAGTGCCAGAATAATAATAGTACCGGCCCTGAGAACCGCATTACATTTAACTTCTTTTCCCCCGGCTTTATCCTGCCGGAAGGCATGAACTTGAATGGTAATTTTGTCCAGTGCGCTATAGAGAATGCCCTGGTATCAGGTTTCATAGATTTGTCAGGCATTAGCGTTACCGGCGTACCAGGTGCTCCAAGTGGAGATTGGCGCGTAACCGGCACTCTTTCTTTCGGGAGTCTTGATTTTCTGAATGATGATGGGACAAAAACGATCTTCAGCAATGATCTCAACTACACTGCCAATATGAGTAACGGGGTTCTGACTATTACGCTCGGTGTTGAAACACTGAATGCCGAACACAACCTCAATAATCGCGTGCATATCAATTATCTTCTTGAACCATTTTTGATCAGGACTGTAGAAAACACTAATACCCTGCAATATACAATCACCATCACTGCAAACCCATCATTTGGCCAAAGTCTGATCAATCGCTATACAACAAATTTTGTGCCCGATGATCAAGGCGTCATGTCCTGGCTGCCGGTCGGAGATGATATTGAGCTCCTGGCCTCAGCAGATATTATCCCAATATTATGGCAAGGTGGCGGAAAGCCAAATATTTTTACTGATCCGCCTGATGGAGGAGAATTCCTGCTGGAGGAACCCACTGGGAATAGCAGTATCAACATGGTGCTGGATAGCGCCGGCATTACGCTGCTCATTGATAGTGGCGCTAGCATCAATACACAAACCACTACATGGGAAAACTTGCTTGCACAGTAATTAAAACTGAATTTTCACCGAACCAGATTTTTATTCTTATTCTCTTTTCGCATTGTCTGAGTGGGTGTATTTTTCCAGGTATCCGCTGGCTGCCAGGTAGGCACCAAATGACGCTTACCGTTACCGATCAAATCTGAACGGCCCATTTTCATCAAAGCCTTTCGGAGTAACGGCCAGTTCACTGGGTCGTGGTAACGTAGAAAGGCCTTATGAAGACGGCGCTGCCCGGCAGCGCGAGTGATATACACATCTTCTGATTGGTGCGTAACCTTACGCAAAGGATTTTTCCCTGTATGGTACATGGCGCTCGCAATCGCCAACGGCGTCGGGAGAAATGCCTGAACCTTGTCTAACCTGAATTTGTTTTCCTTTAACCATATAGCCAACTTCAGCATATCTTCGTCTGTTGTTCCCGGGTGTGCCGATATGAAATAGGGGATCAGATACTGTTCTTTCCCAGCCGCAACTGAATATTTCTCAAACAGTCTTTTAAACTGTTCATATGAACCGATACCAGGCTTCATCATTTTATTGAGTGGCCCTTCCTCAATGTGCTCCGGGGCAATTTTCAGGTATCCCCCGACATGATGGGTCACCAGTTCCCTGACATATTCCGGTGAACGAATGGCAAGATCATAGCGAATTCCCGAGGCCACCAATACCTTCTTGATACCCGCCACCTGCCTGGCACGTTGATACAGCTTGATTAATGGCTTATGGTCGGTCAGCAGATTACTGCAAACATCAGGAAAGACACAAGACAAACGCCGACATGCCGATTCGATTGCCTCACTCTTGCATTTCAGTCTATACATATTGGCGGTTGGCCCACCCAGATCCGAGATATGCCCGGTGAACCCTGGCACCTGTTCACGGATCGCCTCAATCTCCCGAATGATGGAATCCTCGGAACGATTTTGAATAATACGTCCTTCATGTTCGGTGATAGAGCAAAATGTACAGCCGCCAAAGCAACCACGCATGATATTGACCGAAAAACGAATCATTTCCCAAGCCGGTATTTTTGCGTCACCATAGACTGCGTGAGGGCGGCGCATATAAGGTAACTCGTAAACACGATCAAGCTCGGCTGTGGTCAAAGGAATCGGTGGTGGGTTCAGCAAGACATAACGTTGGCCATGCTGCTGTAGCAGGGCCCGTGCATTACCGGGATTGGTCTCCAGATGAAACACGCGTGAAGCATGAGCATAGCGCACCTTGTCTTTGGCAACCTGATTATATGATGGCAGGCGTATAATCGTTTTTGTACGATCAAGTCGCCTATCTATTCTGTTAAATTGAATGATGCTTTCGACCTTAGCCGGAGCGGGGCTGGCGCATGCATTATTTTGAGCATACGGGTCTGGATACGCCTCAACCCGTCCCGGTCGGTCGGTACTGCTCGAATCAATAACAGACCATCCTTCAGGGATAAGGCGTGTCATATAGGCAGTGCCACGTATATCTCTGATTTCCGAGATCGGTATGCCCTTGGCCAAACGATGCGCGATTTCCACAAGTGCGCGTTCAGCATTCCCGTAGACGAGAAGATCCGCTTTTGAGTCCGGCAATATCGAACGGCGTACTTTATCCGACCAATAATCGAAATGTGCAATGCGTCTCAGGCTAGCCTCTATCCCACCAATAATGATGGGTTTGTCCGTGCAGGCTTCACGAACTCGTTGTGCATAGACGATGACTGCACGATCCGGCCGTTTACCAGCCTGTCCCGCTGGTGTATAGGCGTCATCACTACGCAAGCGGCGATCAGAAGTGTAATGGTTAACCATAGAGTCCATGTTGCCCGCTGTTATTCCGAAGAATAAATTAGGCGTACCCAGCTCCATAAAATCTGTTTTGTTACGCCAGTCTGGCTGAGAAATGATACCGACGCGGAAGCCCTGCGCTTCAAGCAGTCGGCCAATCAGCGCCATACCAAAACTAGGGTGGTCTACATAAGCATCACCAGTAACGATAATAATATCGCAAGAATCCCAACCCAAATCTTCCATTTCAGCGCGTGACATAGGCAGCACTGGCGCGATACCGAAACGCTTGGCCCAGTACTTACGGTAGGAAAAAATATCTGGTGCAGTTTCCATTAGACAAGGTTTAAAGTTGGTAACAACAGGAGGAGTGGAATGATCTTTAGTTTAACACCACTGCACTAATGGTCAAATGCATTTTCATGGCCACACACTTCCTTATTGATCATGTATGACATCACAGGAAATTATTTTTACTGCTTAATATTGCCTTAAGAATCCAGCCGTATATTGACATCATCCAGACGGGGAAGAGAATAAATAACCGCCATGGAAATGACATAACCAATTATTTTTTGAATTTTTTACAACATAAGGTAGAAACCAACCATGAATATTTCAAAAAGCTTAATGGCACTTATTTTAGGAATGTCACTCACCGCTACGGCAGCAATTGCTGACACACCAGAATCGCTAGAATCATCTTTTGGAGCTGGCAAGAGCCATCAGCATGGCGTAAATGTTAGTGGAAAACTCACTATGTTTCGAGCCCAGATTAAAGGGCTGGAGATCGGCCCGGAGAATGACCGTATCGACGCCGAAATCCTGGTAACTCTGGATTCGCAACCTGGTCATGTATTTGGCATCCGGTATCACGAGCAGGAACCTTCTACTTCAGTGATCGTGGATACACTGCGGTATGCCTACCTCAACAATCTACCGGTTACTATTCAGCACAAGATCGCTCCCGGAAAGAACAATCTGTCGATTGTCTGGGTGCAGCTTGGTCAACCCAAAAGCTAATTGCCATTCCTTTAAATTTGACTATAACCGGGCGACTGATCTCAGGATCACGAACCCGGTCTTTATTAATGGCAACGGCATCTCATATTGCCACCTGGAAAATAATGGCCTATCAAATGATTAATGAGCTTAAACTGCCTTGATTTTTCGGCGGCTTATAGCTGACTGATTCTCTTTAAACCAGACCGCAAACTCCTCCGCCCTGATAGGCCTGCAGAAGAAAAAACCCTGCGCAGCGTCACATCCCATTTCTAGCAGCAGATCCCTGACCTGTTGTGATTCGACTCCCTCGGCAACTGTTCTAATTCCCATATTGTGAGCTAAATCAATCATTGAACGCACGATCACCGCTTCACTCCCATCTTGCTCCATATGCTGAATAAACGTCTTGTCAATCTTGATTTCATCAATTGGCAGTCGTCCAAGATGTGCCAGAGAGAATTGCCCGGTACCGAAATTGTCTACAGACAAACGTGCACCCAGCCCATGCAAGTGTTTCAATATTTGCGTTATTTTTTCTGAATCAGATGCCATGATGCTTTCTGTCAGCTCCAGACACAACCATTGTGGATCTATACCCGATGTCATCAAGGTTGAATTCACTATTTCTACAACCCTCATGTCGTCTAGATTCCGTCTTGACAGATTGACTGATGCCCCAACTATCAGATTTTCTTTATGCCACTGAGCACAATCCTGCATAACAGTCGTAAAGACCCATTGCGTCATCTCATGAATCAAGTTACTTTGCTCAATCAGTGGCACAAACTCATCCGGTAACAAGTAGCCACGCTCAGGGTGGTTCCAGCGGATCAGCGCCTCGGCACTGTCTACCCGCCCATCAATCAGATTGATCCTGGGCTGATAGTGGAGCTCAAGATCGCCATTTTTAATCGCAGCACTCAACTCCTGCTCCATATTAAGTCGATAGAGGCTGTGTTTATCCAGAGCAGGCTCATAAATCATAAAGCCCTGGCGTTTCTTCTTCGCATGATACATGGCGACATCAGCGCGCTGTACCAATTGATCACCCTCAATACCATGCTCAGGGCAATATACAATGCCGATACTAATCCCACAGGTTAGGTCATGCCCATCAAGCATCATAGGTTTCGCAATAGCTTCTACAATTTTATTAGCTAATAATTTTGCATCTGCTTGCTCTTTAAGTCCCGGTAGCAACGCAGCAAATTCATCGCCTCCGAGCCGGGCGACCGTATCAGATTTCCGCATGCAGGACCTCAGGCGGCTGGAAATTTCCTTCAATAACTTATCACCAATGTGATGCCCCAGGGTATCATTGACCCATTTGAACTTATCGAGGTCCATCATCATTACGGCAAATGGTGTATTTTGTCTCTGTGCTATATTCACCGCCTGCACAAGCCTGTCGTAGAATACTGTTCGATTTGGCAAACGCGTCAGCATATCGGTAAACGCCATCTTCTCAAGTGTTTTATAGAGGATGCCGAGTTCTGAGCTCATATCATTGAAATGATCAGCCAGATCAGCCATCTCATTATTTCCTTTGACATGCACTTTCTCACCAAGATATTTCTTGTCTTTTTTGACCCGCTGCAACTGTCTGGTGAGTTGGGCAATAGGATCAAGCGCTGCTCTCTGCAGCATTAAAAATGAGATCAGGGCTGCTAACAACGTCACCACACCAGCTACGATATACATAATCTTCCTGGTGTCTTCCAACTTGGAATAAAAAGGTGTCATGTCGGCTGCAAAATTGAAAATGTAGACTGGTCGATTATCGATACCCAGCAAGGTATATTCCCAATAAAGAATATTTTCTATCTCTGACAATTCGTTCCAGTCTTCAGACTCATAGGCCGTCGTCATATCAGAAAGCATCAGCTTCAAGGGCATTCCCATCTCTTCTTCTACATGAATCAGGTTAGGAGTCGAATCAACGCTTAATAATAGATAACCTTCCAAACGAAGCCCCCCCAAGGGCACGATAACTGCGATATTAGCCCTGCCCTCAAACAGGCACATTCCAGATAATATTCTTAATCGCGAATGGCCTTCGCGAAGGCGGGCGCTTCCGATAAGTTCCTGGCAAGGAACATCTTCCGCTGCTTGCGATTTACCATTTCCGGTAGAATAGCCCGCAATTGTAAAGTTCTGATCAAATGCATAGAGTTTTTCCAGCCTCAGTATGGATGTTGAAACTATAAACTGGTGAAATTGCTCATTAAGAAGAGCGCTTACCTGTTTTTCATCTTTCTCCCTGAACGCCTTACGGAAATTTTCATCCGCCTGAATAGACATACCAAGATCAGATGTCTTTTTGATGGTGTCTGATAGAATGAAATTTATCTTGATATCTGCCAGGTCCCTGAAAATCGTGCGTTGATTCTCAAGGACAAAGCGCTGATAGATATTACCTGTTGTCACCGCCAGCATAACCCCTAGCAGGCCCATGACAATGACAATCACACCAACACTGGTGCGCATTGAAAACCGGGGCTTAGTCATTAATCTCTATCTTCAAAATTATTCTTTCAAATAGGGGTAGCCCATAGCAACCCATTCCTCAAAACCACCACGAAACCAGTAAATTTTTTTGTAGCCACAAGCCAGCGCGATGCTGACCGCCTCTGCACTTCGCAAACATGTTTCACCATTGCAGTAAAATACGGCCGGTGAAGATAGTTGTGGAAGGATATCCGCGAGCGTGTGGCAATTTGTTTCGGTATTAGGCAGATTGATAGCATCTTCGATGTGCCCCCTAATATAATCTCCAGTGATGCGTGAATCGATCACGACCATGACATCAGTATTAACAACGAGATCAATTAACTCATCAGAATTGATTACCGTGCTACCTGCGATCGTCTCAGGTGCTTGCGCTGCCAGAGCTGGCACAGAAAACAGCAATAGCAACATGAGGCAGCAGCCAATACTCTTCTGTCCGAGCCCTAAAGACAATATCCTTATTTTTTTCACTGAAACAATGTAACCTATTGATATAAAAATATTAATTAATATCT